>OMRF01000395.1 GCA_900313435.1 uncultured Lachnospiraceae bacterium
CTAAATTGAGGTTTCTCATGCAAAGCAAACTAAAGCAATGTGATAGAATACAAATGGAAAGAGACCGGAGACGGAGTATATCTTGATTGTCTGGGCGACAAGGCAAATTTGAAGTTCACGGCTGACGGGTCGGACAAACTCAAGACTACGATCATGTTTTTTGTTACTCTGACTTTCGAGAGAATTAAATAAGACGATCAAAAAGTGGCCAATAGACCGAAAGCAGCTTGAAATCAAAGGGGTCTGTCATTAGAAGCGAATCGTGCTCCGCATGACGGGCCCCTCTTTTAAATGCAGAAGGATGCGGTGCAGGTCATTTGACCTCAGAGGTGAAATGACCGCCGAGGGGAAAAACAGGGCCATTTGATTTCGGCGACCGTTAGGCGCGGGCAGGCGCAAAGTGTGACGGACCCACATGCCTCGGAAATCTGATCAAAATAGACGGTCAAGTGCACGATGTAATATGACTGCGGCTCCACAGTTTAGTCATCCTCCAAATATTCGCGAATCTGATTATAGTAATCAAAGGTTGATTCATTAGCATATTTTTCGGCGTCTTGTTCTAGTTTTTGTGAACTATACAGATAATACGAAATACCGGAACCATCATCAGGAGAGATGTAGTTGCTTAACTCATCCTCATATATTCCTGCGTTATTCAGAACCAGAAGATCAGCATATTTATTAGTATCATCGCTTTCTCTTATAGTTTGAAGGAGGTTTACTTGATACTGCTGATATCTATGATAAAGTTCATGGCACAGGACCTGTACTACAAAATAACCACTTGCTTTAGAATCAATTACATAATTGTATGAAAGTGTTATTACATCCTTCTCATGATCATATTGCCCAAGCAGTCCTTCTTCCAAGTAAGCCAACTCTAAGGACGGTGCAGAATCACGCATCCCTAAATAACGACACTCGATACGGATTATGGTCTTCAACACTTCAGTCTTTTCATCAATTGATAGAGAACCCCATCCGCCTTCAGGGTCAATCTTGGCTACGGTTGCAATGTTTGCAGAAAGAGTATTTTCATAATCAGGTATATCGTTAGTTGTTCCGGACAGAATATATTCAATCTCGCTGAAACTGATTGAATAGTGAGCTGCTATCATTGCCTTTCCGTATAGACAAGCACATAAGAGTACAAGACAATAGATAATCCGCGATGCATAAGCCGCCTTAATCACAAATACTTTGCGTCTGTTATGAATACGCCTGAAGCGGCGCAATTTCTTTGCGGCGAAAACCAATCCTATTGCAAGGGCGATGACCCCTCCGGCAATAAGCATGATCCGAATCGTGAAAAAATACTTCCATATGTTAATAGCTTCATAGAAAAGAATCGGCAAAACAGTCCCGCTTATCAGGCTGATCCAGTTTCTTTCAAGGCTCCATGAGAGTACAAGACTGGCAGCTGCAAACGTGACAACAATGATCAGCATTACCTGGATACGGTCTCCATATACAGAAAACGTTGCAAAGTATCTAATATAAAGAAATACAAGAAGAATTTCAATTCCGGCAAAAAAACGGACAAAACTCTCGAATGATATTCGGTTGTTCACTATTTTGGTTCGCCTGTTCTTGCTTTCCATCTCATACACCTCTTCATAGTACTATAGACGCAATATCAGGTTGAATTGGAGCCCTCACTTCGGAAGACTCCAATTATTGCGTTTTCTTTTAGGGTCGATGTTTTATAGGTCAATCCGTCATATATCTTTTTTGAGTTTTACTTTTCCACCGGCATTTATAATATCCTTGGCAAATTTCTCAGCCTCGATTTTGGTTTTAAACGCAATGTCAGCAGGGAGAGAGTTCAATCTCTTTTGTGCCTTTTCATAACTCTCGCCTATCGATTTTGCAATAACTCTCGCTACCTTTCCCCTATGACCTTTACAATCAGTGATAATGACATGATGACTCTTCGCCTCTTCCTGCTTTTTCCGTTCGGCCTCCTCTTTAGCATCCCATTCAGCCATTTCTGCCTCAACACTCGACATCATACGGTCAAGATCTTTTGGCCCAATAACCACGTCTTTCTCATGGAAGGGATCTTCTCCCGGCATTGCGGGTCCTTTCCTTTCAAAAGCCCTGCCAAAAACTGAAGATTCCAGCTTCTTTAGCTTAATATCCTTGACCATAGCTTCAAAATCGAACGATCTGAACTGTTTTCTACTGCCCGAAATCCTGTGCTGGGGAGGGACCCATCCGGAGTTGTCATACATTTCGTCGTAAAAGGGAAGATGGGCAATGAACTTGTACTGACTGTCCACCATGACCAATGCAGTACCTGTGGGCATTGCCGCCAGCTGCGATGCTGTGATCAATGGCTCCTTAATAACCTGCCCGCTGTTTTCAATCTGTTTTTCACCGCAGCGCTGTGCCCACTCAGTAAGAGTTTCCCAGCTGTTTGTAGAAAATCCGATCGTAATGCCGATGCAGGAATTGATCGTTTCCGCCTTGCTTGTTCCATATACGTCAACAAGCTGAGCATTGCTCTGCAGCACCAGCATCAGCCTGATGTTGCGGCTGCGGCCTGCGACCATCAGATTGGGCAGGGAAGGAATGCTCCTTCCAACCGACCCGAGTTCTTCTAAGATGATGTTTACTCTGATCGGAAGCCGTCCGCCCATTTCCTGGGCAACACGGATAAGGTGCTGAGAAACCTGAGAAACGAGCAAACCGGAAAGTGTATCATACACATCCGTTTCATCCGGTATAATGATTATCAAGACAAACGGACGGTTTACGTCTATTTCCATTATGTTCAGCGTATCCTCGCTGAGCATTTCCATGAGGCCTTTGCTTCGGCTGAAAACTTCCAGCCCGGAAGCGGCGACACTGTGAATAGAGCCTCTCGTTTCATTAGGACCGGAAACATACGTTGCCAGGTTCCTCTTGGCAAGCGAATCAGGCGGAAGATCTGCGTAGAAAGTCTTAAGCAGGTTTTCACCTCCCAAGCGGATCTCAGATTTCTCCATCATTACAGCAACGCTGTCGAGATTGATATGATCCTTGCCGGCAGTCTCAAACAGCCCATATGTCAACCCTTTGGCATAATTCGCGGCGGAATCCGTCCAAAACCTATCAGAAAAACCACCATATGGATAGACACCTTTCCAAAGCTCGCTGAGCATTGAGCTGGCGATATCATTATCGTCGGGATCTTTGGAACAAAAAAGCTGATACGGCGTACTCAGGGGATTCCACCTGGTAGGACTCTTGCGGGGATTTCGAAAATCTATGCAGAAGACCTGATAATTATCCGGAATGTAGCAAGCATTCCTTCTGTATCCTTCACCTTTGGGATCAAGCATAATGAGGCTCTCACCCTTCATGAGTATCTCCCTCATATAGGGAAGGCTGCAGCACTGGCTTTTTCCCTTGCCGGTACGCCCAATTACTGCAATATGCGACTCACTGTCATCAAAATACTTTCTGCCGTTCTCAACATATACTACCGGACCGGAACCAGTCATATGATCTGTAGTCTCATGAAATCTTCGTTTGATCTCGCTAAACGTATTCCAACGCTCACTTCTGCTCATTTCACTTCGCTCCTTCCTGCATCGTTGTGCCAGCTGGTGATCATCAAGTTCAGAGTATGTACGTCAGCGACAGGTGTGAAACCGGAGAAATCAGCGAAACGGACCAGCGTATCAGCAGTCGTGATCGCATCCTTTACACTTGTAATGCAGAACTCTGAAACAATTACCGCCATTGCAGCCCGGAATTCCGTTTCACGTTTGATCTCAACGCCGTGTTCCGTAACAGCATTGATGATCAACGCACATATGTCATCTTCCGTATAAGGTTCGACTTCAAGACGTTTGATGTTATCGATACTTTCGCTCAGCTTTATCAAAAGCTTCTCTTCATTCCTGCTGGGAGCCGTATGAACGAAAAAGATCACACAAGCATGTTCACAAACTCTTTTGCAGTTTCTGATGAACTCTGAAAACTGAGTCTCTCCGAGATGCGCGGAGATGTTACTGATATCCATGCTGATAATATTGCAGTATTCATTTGTATACACAGCGGCAGAATCGATTGATGAAAATGCCTGTTTGAGCTGCTGGAGAGTTCCGTCAAAGACAATTTCAATGTAGTCGTCCAGGCCACTGTTAAAGCTCAGGACTCCCGCTTCCTTATACTTGTCGGTCATGTATTCGACCAGTGTTGTCCTGCCGGAACCGGGATCAAGAGGAATGACAAAGTGCGGCGGATGAAGGCCGCACCTCCTATACATGTGTGCCCTGCTGCATGTACTCTCAATCTCCTTACAGGGAGTGGCAAGCCCTATGGGTTTAGTAATACCTTTAAATCTCATATCGTTCCTCCGTTCACCATTCAGAAATAGGGTCTCCGATCTTGTCTACAAGGCCGTATCTTAAAGCTTCTTCTGCGCTCAGTATCTTGTCACGCTCAGTGTCGTTCTCGATCTTGCTGAAGGGCTGGCCGGTACACTCTGAAAAGATCCGGTTAAGCTTTTCACGTGTCCTGATAATATGTTCGGCATGGATACGGATGTCCGTTGCCTGCCCGCTCGTTCCGCCAAGCGGCTGGTGGATCAGGACTTCAGCATTGGGCTGGCACCAGCGTTTTCCCTTTGTTCCGGCAGCCGCCAAAAGGAAAGCCCCCATGCTTGCCGCCATCCCACATGCGACCGTAACGACATCACAGTTCATTGTCTTTATGGTGTCATAGATACTGAAGCCGGCGGAAACGGACCCCCCGGGGCTCTGGATATAGACCGTGATGTCATCTTCGGAGTCCCTGGCAAGGCATCTGAGGGCGGAGTTCATTATCGTTGCGACATCCTCATCGATCTCACCTGTAAGAGAAATTGTGCGGTGTACAAAGTCAATGTCCAAAGGTGAAAGCATCATATCCTGACCATTGAGATTAACGGTCTTTTTCACAAGATAGTTCATACAATTAAACTCCTTTCCGGGCATAATAAAAGCCGCTTGTTTTGCGAACAAGCGGCTTTTTCAGCAATCTTTGTTGCTGTTCATCTGGTTATTCCACGACACCTATGGTGACTCCCATAGCAGCTCCTGGTCTCAGATATCCACTTGATCCGGTCCTATTGAGGCATACACAAATAAGCCGTTCCACGCCCTGGGCGGTCGGTAAAATTGTTTCTTTCTGATCAAACAGGCAAAGTGCATTGTTCATAATGTTTGTATATATCCGTTTCATAGCCTCTCCTTTCCGGACAGTGGTCCCTTTTGCAGATATTACATTAGCATATACGATTTACTCTGTCATTGTTTCATTAGTGCAAAAAAAGTGACAGAATTCACGAACGAAAACGTAGCATAAGTGATCTAGATTCTACCAGTGTTAATCGAAGTAACAAAAACGGCACCTTGTGCATAAAAGCACTCACAATCTGATATAAAAGTTCACCTGATTGTTCAGACTTCGGAAAAAAGGAATCCATCATATTTCACCGAGTGGGCAAAACAGCATCTATGTTAAAAAAAGGGGATGCCGCAATGCGACAGCCCCTTTTCTCAGAAATCTCCGAAGGTGCCCAATCCAAGCTCTACCTTTCTTGGTCAAATGCCCCGTATTAGAACTGCAGATAGGTACACAAATTCAGGTATTTTTTACTC
>OMRF01000392.1 GCA_900313435.1 uncultured Lachnospiraceae bacterium
CCATGAAACCCGATGAATTTGCAGAAAGCCTGCGGGATGTTGAGATAGAAAAGTCAAATGTTCTTCTGATAGGACCGACAGGGTGCGGTAAGACCTATCTTGTCAGGACTCTTGCGAAACTTCTCGATGTACCGCTTGCGATCACGGATGCTACAAGTCTGACTGAAGCAGGATATATCGGAGATGATATAGAATCGGTCGTATCAAAACTGCTCGCTGCTGCCGATAATGATGTTGAAAAGGCCGAAACAGGCATAATATTCATAGATGAGATCGATAAGATAGCGAAGAAGAAGAACTCGCACTCAAGGGATGTTTCGGGTGAGAGCGTTCAGCAGGGCATGCTGCGCATACTTGAAGGAGCGGAAGTTGAGGTTCCGGTAGGGGCCAATTCCAAGAATGCCATGGTACCGCTGGCAACGGTGGATACCAGGAACATTCTTTTTATATGCGGCGGCGCATTTCCGGATCTGGATGAGATCATAAAACAGCGTCTCCGGAAACAGACTTCCATGGGATTTAATGCGGAACTGAAGGATACACTTGATAAGAGGAAGGATATACTGTCGGAAGTGACTGTCGAGGATATCAAAAAGTTCGGGATGATCCCGGAATTTGTCGGGAGACTGCCTATAATATGTACGATGCAGGGGCTTTCGGACGAAATGCTCGTGGATATATTAAAAGAGCCGAAAAATGCGATCATCAAACAGTACCAGAAACTTCTGTCCATGGATGAGGTGGATCTTGTGTTTACGGATGATGCACTGAAAAGTGTTGCGAAGAAGGCCCAGGAGAAGGATACGGGGGCAAGAGCCCTCAGGTCGATAATCGAGGAGATAATGCTCGATATAATGTACGAGATACCAAAGGATGACAATATAGGACGTGTAACGATAACGAGTGAATACCTTGACGGCAAAGGCAGTCCCCTCATAGAAACGAGGGGACAGACTTCACACGTGTGATTTCAGCGTTTCTTTTTCTCGTATTTTGAGATGAACTGGATATTGCTTTTCTCATATTTGTTCAGCGAATTCTCGATCTTGCTGTCGGAATCGTCTGTTGCACTGTACCAGCTCTTACTGTCAAAATAGGACTGGAGGGAACTGTCCCTGAACTTTCTCCCGTGGCGTGCATATATCTCGTTCCTTGCAAGCCGTAAGGTGTCTGCATCCATACCGCTCAGATCGTCATCATCAATATATCGGGAATCGCTGTCGGGGATTATATACTGACTTTTGGCTCCGGTCTCCGGATCCGGAAGGTTTGAAATAAAACAGTACCCGTCATCGGATTCGGTAAAGCATACTTCGTATTCACAGTCGGAGTATTCGCCCCACCAGTTGTTGTGGTTGTATCTGACAATATACTCGCCGTCTCTGACATAGCCTGAAAGCACTTCGATATTTACCTGGTTCGTATCACCATGTTCAAATACATACAGATCGTATTTTTTGAGGTACGTCCAGTCGAGAGGATTTCTCATCTTGGAATAGGGAAGTCCCGTTGTCTTCAATACAAAATCTTCAACATCATCTCCCGCCAGAACCGTAAGATCGGTGTAGATCTCGTCACTTCCGGTCTTCCGCAGGAATTCCTTTTCGGCTGCCTTGGAGAGCCGTTCCTGATCAATGCCGGCGCCGCAGTAGAATACCTCATCCCAGTCTATGTATTTGGGTTCGTCATAATCTGAGAGCAGGAACCCGTAGTATTCCCCGCTGTTCAGGTTTCTGTTTATTATATTGAGCTCCTTTTTTGTAAGATCTCCGTCTTCGTGAACATCTTTTCCCGAGTCCTGTTTGGACTTATCCTTATCGTTAAGGCTTGTGTCCCTGTCCATCTTGTTTGATTTTTTAACCTTTTCGGCCTTTTTCGTATTCTCGGTCTTTCCGGTTTTTGCTGTTTTTGCAACAACGCGTGTATCTGATGACGTATATTCAGGCGCTTTGAAGCCTGACAGGACAAGACTGAGACTTAATATGGTAAGTGCCGTTAAGTATCGCATAAGCCACCTCGCATTTCATATTTA
>OMRF01000388.1 GCA_900313435.1 uncultured Lachnospiraceae bacterium
ACCTTTTGCTTATGACGCGGTCAGGCGGGACGGCATATTCATAACAAGCGGCATAATAGATTTCAGGGCAGATGATGTGAAGGAAGCGCTCAATAAAGCAGGTTTTTTAATACTTGAAGAAAAAAGCCTCGGTGAGTGGCGCTCATTTGTCGCGAGGAAAAAATGAAAGAAATATATCTGGACAACGCGGCAACAACACGCTGCCTTCCTGACGCCGCAAAAAAGGCATATGATGTCATGACGCAGGATTTCGGAAATCCCTCATCGCTTCACATGAAGGGCGTTGAAGCGGAGAAATATCTTGATGAAGCGCGACATGTCATTTCAAAAAGCTTACGCTGCAAGGAGAAGGAGATAATCTTTACTTCCGGCGGCTCGGAATCAAACAATACGGCTATAATCGGCGGAGCTCTTCGAAATCAAAGGAACGGGAAACATATCATAACCACGGCTATCGAGCACGAGGCCGTCCTTTCCCCCATCCGTTCCCTTGAAAAAAGAGGCTTTTCAGTCACGTACCTTCCTGTATCAAAGGAGGGGATAGTTTTACTTGATGAGCTTTCAAATGCGCTTTCTTCTGATACCGTCCTGGTTTCCATCATGCATGTAAATAACGAGACCGGGGCGGTGCAGCCAGTGGAAGAAGCTGCAAGGCTCATTCATTCAAAAAATAAAAAGACCATCTTTCATGTGGATGCCATCCAGTCCTTCGCGAAGCTTCCCATAGATCTTCGGGATACAGAGATCGACATGCTGTCGGTGAGCGGGCATAAGCTCCACGCCCCGAAGGGGAGCGGCTTTCTCTTCGTGAGGGATAAAGTCCTTCTTGATCCCCTGATCTATGGCGGAGGGCAGGAGGGCGGTCTTCGTTCCGGGACGCAGAATGTTCCGGCAATAGCGGGACTGTGTGAAAGCGTCCGTTTCATGACAGGTGATATAAAGGAGCATCTAAAGCACTTCAGGGAGCTTAGAGAAAGGCTATTATCCGGGCTTTCCGACCTTGACGGAATTTCCGTTAACGGACCTTTTAATCCGGAAAAGCAAGCACCCTATATTGTGAGCCTCAGCGTAAAAGATGTAAGGGCAGAGGTCCTTCTTCACGCGCTTGAAGAGAAGGGCATCTTTGTAGGCGCAGGCTCCGCCTGTTCTTCGAACCGCCCTCATGTTTCGGGAACGCTTCAGGCGATGGGACTTGAGAAAGACCTCCTTGACAAAACGATCAGGCTGTCATTCTCGGTATTCACAACAGATGAGGAGATCGATGAGACAGTCGCTGCAATGAAGGAGCTTGTACCGGTTCTTTCAAGATACAGGAGAGGATGAAATTGATATATAAAGCGTTCATGCTGAAATATGGAGAGATAGGCGTGAAGGGTAAGAACCGCGCCGTTTTTGAGGAAGCCCTGCGCCGCTCAACGGAGGATGCTCTTTCAAAAGTGGGTGATGGCTTTGTCGTTACCCGGCCCAACGGAAGGATACTTGCCGAGGCAAAGGGAGATTACGATTTTGATGAAGCGGTAAATGCCTTAAAAAAGGTCTTCGGGTATGTGAGCTTTCATCCGGCGAAGGTTGTTGATGACAGAGGACTCGAAGACCTTTACAAAGAGGTGATCTCGCTTTTTGCAGAGGAATACGGGAAGGATGCCCATGCGACTTTCAAGGTCAAGTGCAAAAGAGGGAGGAAGAATTATCCTCTTGATTCGATGGAACTTGCCGCAGCGGTGGGAGAGCAGCTGCTAAACGCCTTCCCCGGTCTTTCTGTAGATGTCCATGAGCCCGAGATCTATGTCCATGTAGAAATCAGGGAAAAGATATACATCTATTCAAAGGAATTTGAGGGACAAAAGGGCCTTCCGAGGGGCGTCAGCGGGAAGACCATGCTCCTTCTTTCCGGCGGGATAGACTCTCCCGTGGCGGGCTACAGGATGGCGCGCCGCGGAGTGCTGCTTGAAGCTGTTTATTTTCATGCGCCTCCTTATACTTCAGAGAGGGCAAAGAACAAGGTAGTGAAGCTGGGGGAACTGATAAGCGCCTACACAGGCCCATTTAAGCTTCATATAGTTAATTTCACCGATATACAGTTGAAGATACTGGATCTTTGTCCGCGGGACGAGCTTACAATAATAATGCGCCGCTACATGATGCGGATAGCTGAGACACTCGCTCTTGAGACAGACTGCCTTTCCATCACTACAGGAGAATCCATAGGACAGGTGGCTTCACAGACCATGCAGTCGCTGAACTGCACGAACGCGGTCACATCTCTTCCCGTTTTCAGACCTCTCATTACCTATGACAAGCAGGAGATAATGGACGAGTCTGAAAGGATAGGGACCTATGAGACTTCTGTGCTCCCCTACGAGGACTGCTGCACGATATTTGTTGCAAAGCACCCTGTTACAAAGCCAAGGCTTTCAGTGATAGAAAAGTCGGAAGAGCGTCTTATTTCCGAAATAGAGCCGCTTCTTGAAGAAGCTTTAAGGACTGAAGAGATCGTAGAGATAAGATAAAAAAACGGCATACGGTTTTTACCGTATGCCGCGTGTAAAACGAATAAAAATGAATCTTTACACCTGATAGGGCTTGATCGCTTCAAGGATCGCAGCATCATCATCAGCATGGATCGTAAGCTCGATGGGCTGTGAAAGATCAAGTGAGAAGATACCCATTATTGATTTCGCATCGATCACATAGCGTCCGCTGATCAGATCAAAATCAGAATCGAACTTTGAGATCGTGTTCACGAAAGACTTTACCTTGTCGATAGAATTGAGAGATATAGCAACTTTCTTCATGTTTGTAACCTCCTAAAAAAAGATTTCTGCTTCTTTAGTTCCATTTTATTCTTTGTACGCCTGCAATATAATTCAAAAAAAAAGAATTGTCAACCACCTATGAAAGAAAATAGAAGGGCAGCCTTCCTGAGTCTCGGCTGCAAAGTCAACGAATACGAAACTGAAAGGCTAAGGGAGAGTTTCCTTGCTGCCGGATATGAGATTGTTCTTTTTTCAGAACAAGCCGATGTCTATGTGGTGAATACCTGCACCGTCACCGCCGAGGCCGACAGAAAGTCGAGGCAGATGCTGCGAAGAGCAAAAAAGCTAAACCCTGATGCTGTGACAGTATGTGCCGGCTGCTTCTCAGAGAGTGCTGTAAAAAAGCTTGGCGAAGATCTCGTCTTTTCAGAGACAGGCGCGGACATTATCGCAGGAAATGCCACAAAGTCCGATATCGTTGCCCTTGTGGAAAAATACTTAACAACACGCGAAAGGATACTGAGCCTTCCGGATATCAATGAAAAGGGGCTCTCTTATGAAAAGACAGACATTTCTACAAAAGGAAAGGCTTTTGAAGGAGACGAAGAGAGAGTAAGGGCCTTTCTGAAGATACAGGACGGCTGTGACAGATTCTGCTCCTATTGCCTGATCCCCTACGCCAGGGGAAGATCAAGGAGCCGCGATACCGGCGCCATAATAAGTGAAGCGAAGGATTTTATAATAAACAAAAAAAGGGAGATAGTCCTTACAGGCATTAATATTTCATCATACAGGGGACCTTCTGGTGAAGGCCTTTTTGATCTTACAGCTTCTTTATGTGATGAGCTTACAGGGCTTTTCGGAAATGAAGGCATAAGGATACGTCTCAGCTCGCTTGAACCCAATTCCTTCAAAGAGGAAGATATAAAGAGGCTCTCAGGGAAAGGGCAGATCTGCCCGCACTTTCACCTCTCCCTTCAGAGCGGCTCGGACAGCGTCCTTAAGAGGATGAACAGGCACTATACAACGCAGGAGGTCCTTACTTCGGTAAAGATACTCCGCGAATACTTTGATGATCCCGCGATCACGGCAGATATTATCGCAGGCTTTCCCGGGGAGACTGAAAAAGAGTTTGAAGAGACTCTTCTTTTCGCTGAAAAGGTAGGATTTGCAAAGATCCATGTCTTTCCCTTTTCAAAAAGAGAAGGGACAAAAGCCTTTTCCATGGAAGGACAGGTGAAAAAGAGCGAGAAGCTTTTTAGGACGGGAAGGCTTATTGAGCTTCAGGATGCGCTGAGGGAAGAATATATTAGCAGGAACATAGGGCGCGAGTCCACAGTCCTCATAGAAGAAAAGGAGGTAAGCGGCGGCACCGCTTTTTTCTCGGGTTATACCGAAAGATATATAAGGACTTATATCCCCTTAGAGAAAGCCCCGGACGATATTTCTCCGGGATGCATGGTAAAGGGCGTCACAAAAAGGGGCGAGGGGAATGATCGCTTGATTATTGATAGCGATTTTATTATACTGTAATGGCTGATTTTTGGATTTTATGAAAGTGGGAATTATCTTATGAGCAGCGATCTTTCAAATACACAATATTTCAAGGTTGAGTCGGAAAAGACTGTAGGAGTGAAGGACATTCTCAAAAATGTCTATGAGGCTCTTTCAGAAAAAGGCTACAACCCGGTGAACCAGATAGTCGGATATATCATGTCAGGTGATCCCACCTTCATTACCAGTCACAATAACGCCCGCTCTCTTATAATGAGGGTCGAACGCGATGAGCTGGTAGAGGAGCTTTTAAAGGAATATATTGATAGAGAAGCCTGGAAGAAGTGAGTATGGAGCGTATCCTCGCTCTGGATTTCGGCGCGCATACAGTTGGCACGGCCGTATCCGATGAGCTGCTCCTCACTGCCCAGCCTACTTTTGCCGGGATCATAAGGCGAAAGAAGCCCGGGAAATTAAGACAAACGCTAGCGGCGATAGAAGAGCTTGTCAAAGCATATCATATCGGGACGATCGTCCTTGGATTTCCCTTGAATATGGATGGGACCGAAGGAAAGCGCTGTGAAGAGACGCGGGAGTTTTCCGCTCTTCTTGAAAAGCGGTTTCAGCTGCCCGTGATATTTGTGGACGAGAGGCTGACTACGGTGGAGGCTCTCGAAGAGATGGAGCTTTCAGGCCAGAAGGACATAAAGAAGCACGTGGACGAAGCCGCTGCCATCATCATACTTCAGGATTATCTGGACCAGGAATATCAAAAGAGAAAAGAAAATGGATGAATTAAATACTCAGATCATAGTTAAAGACGAAGAGTCGGGTGAAGACGTCTCTTTGTTTGTAATAGAGGAAACCGAGCTTTCGAAGGAAAAATATCTGCTTGTGGCAGAGTCTCAGGATGAGGACGCCGATGCGATGATACTCCATGAGGTA
>OMRF01000383.1 GCA_900313435.1 uncultured Lachnospiraceae bacterium
AAGCCCCTCAACAGCGCGCCTTACGCCAAAGCAGAAACCTGCGCTTTTTGCCACGCGTATTTCTTTATGATCGTCCTTGAATATCCTCAAAGTCCTCTCTCCCCGCAAAGCTCCAAAAGCCTTGAAACAACCTCGTCTATGGACATATCTGAGGAATCAAGAAGGATCGCATCTTCTGCCTGCTTAAGCGGCGCCGTTTCCCTGGTCATATCGCGCTCATCTCTTTCCCTTATATCAGCTTCTATCTTTTTGATATCGCATTCCTCACCCTTCTCAGTAAGTTCAAGGAAACGCCTTTTGGCCCGGACAGAAACTGAGGCAGTCAAAAAGACCTTAAGGGGAGCGTTCGGAAGTATGACAGTTCCTATATCCCTTCCGTCCATTACAACATCATTTTCCTCTGCGGTCCTCCGCTGAAGCTGTGTAAGGCAGCTTCTTACTGAAGGATAAGCGCTTACCTTTGATGCCACATTTCCAACCTCTTCAGTACGGAGTCTGTCTGTAACATCCTTCCCGTTAAGGAGAACACACTGTTTTTCGTCAATATACTTAAGCCTTACGTCAGCACCAGGAATTGCTTTTTCTACTGCCCCTTCATCATCAAAGGGCACCTTACTCTCAAGGATGAAAAGCGCTATCGCCCTGTACATGGCCCCTGTATCGACATAGATGAAGCCCTTCTTTTTTGAGAGCAGCTTTGCTATCGTGCTCTTTCCTGCTCCGGCAGGGCCGTCTATTGCTATCTGTTTTCCCATGGCATGATCTCCTTTGATATTTTTCAATCTGATGTTACATAAAATGCCGCGCTTTTTCCTGCAAGATAGCCCGTTGACCAGGCTATCTGGAGATTGAATCCTCCGGTCAGCGCGTCACAATCGATGACCTCTCCCGCAAAATAAAGGCCCTTTACAAGCTTTGACTCCATGGTCTTTGGATCTATCTCGGAAACATCTACGCCGCCTCTTGTGATCACTGCTTCATTATAACCTCTTTTGCCCGTGATAGTGAATGGAAACGCCTTTAAAAGATCGATCAGCCTGTCCCGTTCTTCCTTCTTGAGTTCTGAAAGCACTCTGTCTTCAGGAAAGCTGAGTATCTGAATAAATACAGGGACCATGGATCTTGGCAGAAGGTCTGAAAGCAAAGTCCTTATGTTTTTCTTTGGAGAGTTTTTGGTCTCCCTTATTATCTTATCCTTAAGCTCATCGCGTGTAAGTGCGATCTTTAGATCTATCCCGCCAAAAAGCCCATCCTTGAAGAGTTCATCAGAAACCAGGGAAGACGCGGAAAGTACAAGTGGTCCACTGACCCCGAAATGAGTGAAGGACATTTCCCCGATCTCGGAAAACTCAGGTTTTTTCACGCCATTTGAAAAAATGGAAAGCCGTACATTTTTCAGGGAAAGCCCCTGCATCTCAGAAATATATGATTCCCTGCAGTTGAAGGAAACAAGTGCGGGTGAAAGCGCTGTGACGTGATGTCCCGCATTCTTTGAAAAGGAGTGACCGTCACCTGTCGAGCCCGTCAAAGGATAGGAAAGCCCGCCTGTTGCTATGATGACAGCCGATGACAAAACCCTTTCACCATTCTCTTTCACGATCCCCAAAACTTTCCCGTCTTCAATGAGAAGTCCTCTGACATTTTCATTCAGATTTACCGAAACGCCTTGTTTTTGAAGCGAATGAGTAATGGCCTTTGTGACATCGGAAGCCTTGTCTGAAAGGGGAAAAGCGCGTTTCCCTCTTTCTATCTTGACCTTTGTACCATTTTCCTCAAGAAAAGATATCATGTCTGAATTTGAAAATGCTGAAAAGGCAGAATACAAAAAGCGGGGATTCCTCGGGATATTATCCATGAAATCCCGCATATCCGAAGCGTTCGTGAAATTGCATCGGCCCTTTCCAGTAATGTAGAGCTTTTTTCCGAGCTTTTCATTCTTTTCAAAAATAACGGCAGTACCCCCGGCAAGAGCGGCGGAATACGCCGCCATCATGCCGGCGGCACCGCCGCCGATTATTATTATATCTTTCTTCATCCTGTAAAAAGGTTTCTCAGCCCTGAGGGCAGTCCTTGATCGAGAAGCCTATCCTTCCCATACGGTCCTTGCCGAGACATATGACCTTTACAGTATCGCCGAGGGTAAGAACGTCTTCAACCCTGTCGATCCTCTCATTTGCCACCTTGCTGATATGAACGAGACCTTCCTTGCCCGGAGCAAACTCTACAAAGGCACCGAATTCCTTTATGGAAACGACCTTCCCGGTGAAGATCTGGCCCTTCTCAAACTCAGTAGTGATTATCTTGATCATATTGATCGCGCGATCCATCTCAGCCATGTCGGTGCCGCATACATCCACGGAGCCATCCTCTTCTATGTCTATGGTACAGCCTGTACGCGCGATTATCTCGTTTATGGTCTTTCCTCTCTGTCCGACAACATCGCCTATCTTCTCCGGATCGATCTTGATCTGAACGATCTTCGGCGCATACTTTGAAACCTCGCTCCGAGGCTCTGAGATAGCCTTTGTCATGCAGTTGTCCATGATGAAAAGTCTTGCTTCATGAGCACGCTTGATGGCATTTTCAACGATCTCCCTTGTGAGTCCATGGATCTTGATATCCATCTGGATAGCGGTGATGCCCTCACGGGTTCCGGTAACCTTGAAATCCATGTCTCCAAAGAAATCCTCAAGTCCCTGGATATCCGTCAGAAGCCTGTAATCCGAATCGACATCACCCGTGACCAGACCGCAGGAAATACCGGCCACCATCTTTTTGATGGGAACGCCCGCAGCCATAAGAGCCATACATGAAGCACAGGTAGATGCCATGGAGGTAGACCCGTTTGACTCAAAGGTCTCCGATACGGCACGTATCGAATAGGGGAATTCCTCCTTGGAAGGAAGCACGGGGATCAGCGCGCGCTCAGCAAGAGCACCATGTCCTATCTCCCTTCTTCCGGGTCCTCTTGAAGGCTTTGTTTCGCCTACGGAATATGAGGGGAAATTGTACTGATGGATATATCTCTTCTCGGTAATGTTGGGATCTAAGCCCTCTACCCTCTGTGCCTCTGAAAGAGGAGCAAGG
>OMRF01000382.1 GCA_900313435.1 uncultured Lachnospiraceae bacterium
AAGAATAAGCATATGATGTTTTCAGAAGCTGCAGCCCTTGCGCGGGATGCCGGCGTAAAGGAACTTTGGCTCACACATTTTTCACCCTCCCTGACGGGAGCCGACAAATATATGGGCGCTGTCAGGAAGATATTCAAGAATACCTGTCTCGGGAAGGATGGGCTCACGAAGGAGTTAAAATTCGAGGACGAAGAGGATTGATATGAAGACAGTTGTTCGGACAATAATATTCGGTATCATAATCGCCGCGCTTATCGTTGCCTTTTATTTTTATCTTTCGAACCGTACCTCCTCGAATGAGGAGAAGGGACCTGACGTTGCGCGGACGGAGCTTGAGACCGTGCTTTCAAAGGATATCTCGAAGGATTATCCCGGAACACCAAGGGCAGTTATCAAGTGGCACAATCGTATCCTCCAGCTTTATTACAACGGAAAGCTCGAGAACGAGGACATCACAAAGCTCTGTGACCAGGATATGCTGCTCTGGGATCCTGCGCTCCTTCAGTTAAATCCAAGGGAGATATATCTTAATTCGCTGATCGGCAGTATTGCGGACTATCGCGCTCATGGAAGAAAGCTTCAGTCCTCTGATGTAGCAAGTACAGATGAAGTGAAGTATGCAATGAAGGACGGAAAGCAGCTTGCTTATGTCCTTGCTTCCTATTTTATCACCGAAGGAAGCGGCTATACGAGAGTTTATCAGAATTACTGTCTGAGGCAGGATTCCTCAGGAAGATGGAAGATCCTCGCATTCCAGCTTTGCGACAGTTTAGGTAATCCCATTGATAGCGGCACTTCAATAGACATTCTTGAAGGGACGATGCAATGAAGATCCTTGCGGTGGAATCCTCCTGTGACGAGACGGCGGCTGCTGTCGTAGTCGATGGGAGGGAGGTAAGGAGCAATATCATATCCACCCAGATACCGATCCATACGCTCTACGGGGGAGTGGTTCCCGAGATTGCGAGCCGTAAGCATGTGGAAAGGGTTAATCAGGTCATAAGGAAGGCTCTCTCAGACGGGGGAGAGACACTTGACTCCATCGACGCCGTTGCCGTGACATATGGTCCGGGGCTCGTCGGTGCACTGCTTGTGGGGCTAAATGCTGCAAAGGCTATAGCCTGGGCCAAGGATAAACCTCTCATCGGTGTCAATCATATCGAAGGGCATATAGCTGGGAATTTCATTGAGCATAAGGATCTCACTCCGCCCTTCCTCTGCCTTGTCGTAAGCGGCGGACATACCCATCTCGTCCGTGTTCTTGATTACGGGAAATATGAGATATTAGGGCGGACCGTTGATGATGCGGCGGGAGAGGCCTTTGACAAGATTGCCCGTGTCATAGGACTCGGCTATCCCGGCGGCCCGAAGATAGAGGAGGAAGCGAAGGGGGGCGACCCGGAGGCTTATCATTTTCCTCTTGCTCATGTGAGGGGATCCGAATACGATTTTTCTTTTTCTGGTCTTAAGTCAGCTGTTTTAAATTTCCTTAATTCAGAGGCTATGAAGGCTGATACCGCAAAGCGGCATGATACCTTGCTTTCAGACAGCGCTCATTCAAAAAGCGGGGTTGGTGAGATTCCGCTCATTGACGGAAAGCTCTATGGAACGATAGGAAGGGCCGATCTTGCCGCTTCATTTCAAAAGGCCGTTGTTGATGCTCTTACATCACGCGCCTTTCTTGCCGCTGAAAAAGAAGGAGAAAAAAGGATAGCGCTTGCCGGAGGTGTTGCTGCAAATTCTTATCTTCAGAGTTCGATGAAGGAGGAAGCTAAGAAGCGTGGGATTGAGTTTTTCTGCCCTTCAAAGCTTCTTTGCACGGACAACGCTGCAATGATAGGCTGCGCAGGTTATTATGAATTTATGAAGGGACATCGCAGCCATCTTTCTTTAAATGCCATTTCAGATCTGCCGATCGGAGCTAATTATGGAGAATAATGATTTTTCCGTGATCATCGCCGCGGGCGGAAGCGGAAGCCGCATGAAAAGCGACACCGAAAAGCAGCTCATCACGTGGAAGGGGCATCCACTTATTTATCATTCACTTCTTTCTTTTTTTGAATGCGGGATAAAAAGAGCCGTGATAGTCTGTCCTAAGGGAGAGAAGAAGCTTTATGAGGAACTCTTTCTTGAGAATATGGAAAACAGGGTTTCTTCGGAGCTTTTGGTTGAGATCACCGAGGGTGGGGCAGAAAGATATGATTCCGTATACCTGGGGCTCATGCTTATAAAAACACCCTTTGTGATGATCCATGATGCGGCGCGGCCCTTTGTGACATGCGATATCATTTTAAGGGTCATTAATGACACAAGGGAGTATCTTGCGGCAATAGCTGCTGTTCCCGTAAAGGATACGATCAAACAGATCGATGAGAATGGTTTCTGTAAGGATACGCCGGACCGGAGTCTGCTCTACGCCGTTCAGACTCCTCAGGGCTTTCGGACAGATGTTTTGAAGAAGGCTTTTGCTTCCTTCCTTGAGGAGAGGAAGAAGGGAGCCCTTCTTCATGTTACCGATGACGCGATGCTTGTGGAAAGGTATACGGATGTGAAGGTGTATCTTTCAAAAGGTGAGTATGGAAATCTTAAGATCACGACTCCCGAGGACCTTCGTGCGCTGGAGGATTAGTAAAGATAATGGTGGTCATATGAAAAAAAGATATGTGATCATTCCCGTTTTTCTTATGATGCTTTTGTTATCAGGATGCGGCATGACAAGTGGACAGATCATGGATGGAGACGGGATGGTGAATAGTTATTCTCAGATCTCGCAGGAAGCGGCGAAGGAAATGATGAAAGCAAATGACGGTCATGTGATCGTGGATGTCCGCCGTCAGGATGAATATGATGAAGGCCATATTCCCGGAGCGATCTGTATTCCGAATGAAAGCATTGGAAACACACAGCCTGCAGAGTTGCCTGATCTAAATCAAGTGATCCTTGTGTACTGCCGGAGCGGAAGGCGGAGTAAAGAGGCTTCGCAAAAGCTTTTTGACATGGGCTATACAAATGTCTATGAATTTGGCGGTATCATAGATTGGACGGGTGAGGTCGTGAAGGAGAGTGAGCAGTTCAATATGGATCCGATCGCAATTCCCGGATTGAGGATCAAAGATAAGTATTATTCCATTGAGTTTCAAAGCAACAGTTCAGCAGAGGCTTTCTTCGAGAAGATAAAGAAGGAACCGCTGACCATTAAAATGCAAGACTACGGCAGCTTTGAGAAAGTGGGAGACTTGCCCTGGGAACTCCCGACCAATGACGAAAAGATCACGACACAGCCCGGGGATATCATTCTATATCAGGGCAACAAGCTTACGATCTATTATGATGAGAATACATGGAACTTTACAAAGATCGGACGCATTCCGGAAGTAGATGCAAAAGAACTCAGGGAGGTTCTTGGAACCGGGGATGTGACGGTGGAGTTCTCGGTGGAATGGACGGAGTGATCAGCGAAAGGATTTTTTTATGAAGATAATAGTTCAAAGAGTTTTAAGCGCTTCTGTCGAGATCGAGGGAGAGACGGTTGGGAAGATAGGAAAAGGTTATCTCGTTCTTCTTGGGATAGGACAGGAGGATGATGAAAAGACCTGCGACAGATTTCTTTCAAAGCTATTAAAGCTCCGTATCTTTGAGGACGAAAACGGGAAGACAAATCGTTCCCTTTCCGACGTTTCAGGGGAGCTTCTGATAGTGTCACAGTTTACACTCTATGCGGAGCTGAAGGGACAGAACCGTCCTGGTTTCACAAAGGCAGCAGGGCCTGTCGAAGCCGAGAAGCTCTATGATCATTTTGTAAGTGAGGCAAGGAAGATGGTACCCAAAGTAGAAACAGGTGTGTTTGGTGCGGACATGAAGGTCTCCCTCGTAAATGACGGACCATTTACAATAGTGCTTGATGAAAATCAGGTTTGAGAACTTTAAGTTCTTTTAAGGTTCGAAAGTCATAATGTGACCATCGTCACATTATGACTTATTTTTTTGAAAGGAGAACGCTATGAGGAAACAGCTTAAGAAGGCTGCTGCAGTTCTGACTTCGGCGGCATTCGTGTTTGGAATGATGCCGGCCATAACAGGCTTTGCCGATTCTCAGATGGCCACGACCTTCACCTTTAGTGAGACAGGAATCACGGTTGTTGAAGGTGATTTCTCAGATTATGAGATTGACGGAACAAACCTTAAGATAACGGGAGAGGGGGATTATGTCGTCACTGGAGAGTGCTCTGACGGCTCCATTACCGTAAAGAAGAAGGTGAGCGGAGTCTCGCTCACGCTGTCCGATCTCACGCTTTCAAATAATACTACGGCACCACTGTCAGTAAATAAGTACGCGGGGGCAGACATTATCATTGAGGGAGAGGTTTCTCTTTCAGACAATATCATGAATTCCGAAGATTACCTTGTAGCTGAGCAGGGGATGACCGAGGATGAGGCCGAGGAGGCAGGGGCGGAAAACGCTGTTGTCAAGCTGAAAGCTGCTTCGGATGTCACGATATCCGGCACGGGAACTCTCAATATAACTGCATACGCGAAGAACGGGATAAAGTCAGGCGCGGCTCTTGACGTTGACGGGGAAGAAACGGATCCTGCGACGGACGGCGCAGACCAGGCTTCGCTTCTGATAAAAGGAATCACATTGAACATAACGGCAACGGATGTCTATGATCCCAATGACGGCGACACTCATGGCGATGCGATAAACGGGGAGTGCATTGTCTCTCTTCAAAGCGGGACCTACAACATAGCGGCCGGCGATGATGCTATCCACTCCGATTATTATCTTAATATCGGAACCGTTGGTGGCGCGGATCTTCCCGATGTCAACGTGACCTCCTGCGAAGAAGGCCTTGAGGGTGCCATCGTTAATATAATGAGCGGCGATATAGATGTCATCGCGAATGAAGACGCGATCAATGCGGCAAATTCCGATCTTTCCAATTATCAGTTCGACATTACCGTAACGGGCGGAGACATCTACGCGGTGGCCGGCGGAGACGGCGATGCATTTGATTCAAACGGGACCATTACGATAACGGGGGGACAGATACAGGCTTTCGGCGGTCCTAATGGAAATGCTTTTGATACGGGAACTGACGGGAACAATTCGATAGCCAGCACTTTTACGATAACCGGCGGAACAATACTAGGTCTCGGGATCACTCAGATGGCAGTCACTCCTTCAAGCGATTCACAGGGCTACGCGGTCTGGACGGGTCAGGGAGGCGGCTTCGGCGGCGGCGGAAATCCTTTTGGTGGTGAGAATGGATTTGATCCCTTTAATGGCGAGAATGGGTTTAATCCCATTAATGGCGAAAACGGTGAACGTCCTGAAAGACCTTCAGATCAAGGCGGCGAAAGACCTGAAAGACCTTCAGATCAAAGCGGTGAAAGACCGGAAAGACCTTCAGATCAAAGCGGTGAAAGACCCGATTTCCCCGATGGCGGAAACGGCGGCTTCCCGGGCTGGAATTCCGGCTCATCGACCGGAACCGTAACAGACCTTACGCTTGTTGTAGGAAGCACTTC
>OMRF01000381.1 GCA_900313435.1 uncultured Lachnospiraceae bacterium
ACTGGGCAGACGAAAAATATGTATATGACTTGTCTCTGGAATACTATGACGGATGGGAAGCTATAGGGCCGTATCAACTGGTAATCTATGACCTTTCGCTGAATCCCCTTTTGATGTTGGACGGCGTCGGCGATGCAAGGCCTTTTGATGGGGGCTTCGTGGTATCCTCCGAACACTTTTCCTGGGACATCGGCAAATACTGGATTATTGACCTCGAAGGCCACACATTGTTAGATGATATTAAAGGATACAAAATCACTGCAGAAGGTGTTTACTATACCCGTTGGGAATCAGCTGAATCGGATAGGCGTACTTATTGTGGATTAATCGGTACGGAAGGCGTTGTCTTTGAGGTTGAAGGAACTGAAATAAGTGCTAAAGCTGATGCTGAATTGTACTGTATCAATACAGGTAAACTTGGCAGATTTGGGGACGACAGCGGCTGCTACGGCTATGCCGACAACACTGGTGCGTGGGTTATCGAGCCAAAGTTTGAAAAAGCTGGGCCATTTGTAAACGGATCAGCTGTTGTGTGTGAGGACGGGCTTTATCATTTGATTGATCTGAACGGGAGCCAGATTGGTGAACTTGAATGGTCGAAAAAGACATGCATGACGCTCCCTATAATCCCTGTGTACACGGATGAAGGACTAAAACTGTTTGACCGCCACGCTTCACCCTTGAGCGAAGAAATATTCGATTCCTCTTTCCAAGATACTTACGGTGAGATTCTACTGCTGAGAGACAGGGCGGGGAATTTGTGCGCGATCGGGAGAGATGGGACAGTTTTGTTGCGAGTAGAAGCCGAGGATCAGAAAACCGACATGGGCGACGGCAGCGCCCTGTGGATCAAAACAGGCGGCCTTTGGGGTCTGATAGAGCTTCGCGAACCGCTGACTGGCCAGTGGCGTATTTCGCCGCGCTTTACATGGGTTTTTCAATACCGGTATAATTCAAGAGTACCTGTTTATGCCACTTTTGAGGACGGCGGCCAAGCCTATATCGATTCCAATGGCAATCCCTATGGACCGAGTCGTTATACAGAATAATGTTAATCACAGCCCCCCTCTCCGTTTTCCCGCGCAGGGCGAGGATGGAACAAACGAGAAAACACAGTATAGTTTGGAGATTTGCATATGGGATTATCTTTCGTAAATGTTTTCCTGCATAAGACATCCGGCTGGGATACAGAAGAAGCAATTAAAAAGATCTGTCATTGCATGCTTAACAACGGTTACCGTATTGCTAAAGATGGCGATAAAGCAGATATGTGCTTGTATATAAGTGACCCTGGAAGCGATTGGCTGACTGTAAGCTCAGATATGTATGAATACTTCTCTGACGATATTATTCCGAATTTCTCCAAACCTCTATCAGCGGAGCTTAAAACGAAAGCGCTCATGATTGCTTGCATTGACAGCGATGGCTTGTTGCTTAATCTCACTGACGTTTCTGACAGCAAGGAAGCCTGGGCTAAGTCCGGACATTTATATGGGGTAAAACTTCCGAAGCGTTTTAACTCTGCAGAATGGGCCTGCATAATGAAAGATACAGACGCTTTCAAAACATCACTCAGGCGCAGTCATGTATTTGCTGAAGAAGCTATCGACGATATTGAGCCGTTGCTGGGAATGAGTCCCGGACAAGGTGCTTTTTTGTATGATATGATAGCTGAAAATAACAGTGTTCAGGTCATAAAATTCTCGTTCATGGACGAACAGACGCATAATGATCCGCCGGTTCTCGAGATAGTACAGCCCAGTTTGATGCCAAGCAAATTCGGATCTGAACACAATACTGTATGCGCGTATAATAAAGGTGGGGCTTCCGTTGGGCTTGCCGTTGCGTTCTGGGGCGATTATGTACAAAATGGTGATGTTACGTTTAAAGACGTTACTTTTGAATATGACTTTGGGGCGACAGGTGAAAGAAAAACCATCCACCTTCAACTGGAATTGCGCGAATTGAAGGATGGCAGATCGATCTATTACGCTGAAGCACCGGATTTCAAGCTCCCGGAAAAGGCAAACGAACGCATCAGTCGGCAAAGACTTATGGATGAAAAGAACAAAAGAAGTTTTCTCGTGCGCTTTACCCCTGAAGGTAACGAGCGCAAAGCACTTGACATCTGTGTGATTCTGATCCCGCTATCAAATTACGCAGGTCAATGCAGTTGGTGCGTATGGCACAGGTTTGGTTCCAAGGAAGCGTATTTCGAGGCGATGAAATCTTATTCACATGTCAGCGGAATAGCACTTAACCCTAAAGACTTTGATTAATGAGCCATGCGATATTTACCGCCGGCGGTATGAGGTTTGGAATTACAGTTTTTCCATAAAATTTGATTTTTCTCGCCCTTTCCGTTTTCCCGCGCATGGCGAGGCGAATAAGAGGAAAAGGGTAGCACTTTCAGGCGAACATAGCCTGA
>OMRF01000377.1 GCA_900313435.1 uncultured Lachnospiraceae bacterium
ATGGGAAGGCGGTTTGTGATCACGGTCTGAAGCTCCTGAAGGTTCATCATGATGCTGCCGTCGCCCTCAAGACAGATAGTATCCTTTCTTCCAATGCTCTGGCAAGCGCCTATGGCCGCCGGGAGTCCGTAGCCCATGCTTGCTATTGCGCTGTTGTTGTGGAAGCGGGAGCCTTTTTTTATGACCCAGGTCTGATGTCCGGCAACGCAGCAGGCTCCGTTTGAAACAACCGTCATCATGCCCTCGGGGAGATTCTGACTCAAGATATCAAAAGCCGCGTAAACATTTGCTGCCTCACCTGTCTCTTTCCTCTGGGAGGGCTGGACAACAGGGTAGTTTTTCTTCCAGTCGAGGCAGGTCTTTCTCCATTCTTCTCCCGTGAAGACATTATCGCCTGCGAGAGCGTTCATCTTTTCAATGAAATCCTTCGCGTCAGCCCATATGGGAAGGTCGACATGGAGAGTGTGCTTTTTCATCTCAGCCCTGTCGATATCCACCATTATGACCTTAGCCCCCCTGGCCCAGGTCTTAAAATTGTAGCCTACCTGCCTTATAGAGATCCTGGTGCCTATCGCAAGGATAAGGTCAGCGTTTTGTATCGCCCAGTTTCCGGGACGGTCTCCCATATTTCCGGCACGACCGCAATAAAGGGGGTCGTCCGTCTCAACGAGGTCGATGGCGTTCCAGTAAGTGACTACCGGTACATTGAGCTTCCTTTCAAGCTCCCTGAAAGCATCGTAAGCACCTGAAAGCCTGATGCCGTAGCCCGCATGAATGACGGGGCGCTTCGCACACTTTATTATCTCAAGGATACCCTCTATGACATCTTCCGAAACAGGAGGCGGAAGAAGCTTGTCATCCTCCGTAGGATCATAACCCTTAAGATCATCAGTCTCTATCGTTGTTCCCTGGAAATTCACCGGGATATCAATCCATACGGGACCGGGACGGCCGGTGTTCGCTAAATGCCAGGCTCTTTCAAGATGATAACGGATAGTCAATGGATCCTCTATCATCACGGCATACTTTGTCATCTTTGATGCAGCCTTTGTGATGTCGTATTCCTGATCTCCCACAGCACGAAGAGGAAGACCCTCTGTAAATCTTTCAGAGAAGCGCGCCGTAGTGTCGTAACGGACCTGACCGCTTATTATGAACATAGGGATTGAATCAAGCCAGCCGCAGCAGACTCCCGTAAGGGCGTTTGTTCCTCCGGGGCCCGTAGTCACGCAGACTGCGGCGATCTTGTTCTCATAGCGGGCGTAAGCCTCTGCTGCTATGGCGCAGGCCTGCTCATGATGGTTATATAAGACATGAAGGCCTTCCTTGTGTCCAAGGGCATCATTTAAATGCATCGCCCCTCCGCCTACAACGGAGAAGACATCTGTCACGCCCTTTTCGACAAGGAACGAAGCGACGTAATCCGCAAGCCTTATCTTCATTTGATTACCTCCTCTATAAGCTTTGCCATATAGGAAAGCTTATCCTCTGTCATCCCCGGATATACACCTATCCAGAAGGTATCATTCATTATCCTATCGGTCAGAGAAAGATTGCCCGAAACCCTGTAAGCATCAGTATCCCTTATGTCATCAAAGACCGGATGGCGTGTCAGATTCCCGCTGAAAAGGAGACGGGTCTGAACATTGTGATCCTCAAGATATCTCGTGACAAGGTCCCTTGTAATGACGCTTCCGTCAGACTTCTTTGCTCCCTCCTTTACAGTGATGAGGAAGCCGAACCATGAGGGCTCTGAATTTTCTGCAGGCTCAGGAAGGATGAGTTTTTCGGAAACTCCCGGTATCGCAGAAAGCTTCTCCTTAAGAAAGGCCCAGTTTCGCCTTCTGTCCTCGATGAAGGAAGGGAACTTCTTTAATTGCTCAACGCCAATCGCGGCCTGCATATCGGTAACCTTCAGGTTGTATCCAAGATGTGAGTAGACATATTTGTGATCGTAGCCATGGGGAAGAGTTCCGTAGTCACCATCAAACCTGTGTCCGCAGAAATTATCATGACCGCTTGGACAGATGCAGTCACGGCCCCAATCCCTGTATGAAAGTATCAGCCTGTGAAGAAGCGGATCATCGGTATATACGGCACCGCCCTCTCCCATTGTCATGTGATGAGGCGGATAGAAACTGGATGTACCTATGTCTCCCCAGGTTCCCGTATATTTCGTAGTGCCGTCTATAGTGTATTTTGAACCTAAGGCATCACAATTATCCTCAATGAGCCAGAGGGAATGTTTGTCACAGAAAGCCTTTACGGCGGCAAGATCAAAGGGATTGCCGAGAGTATGGGCTATCATCACAGCCTTCGTCTTCTTTTCGTTGAAAGCCTCTTCAAGCTTTGAAACATCGATATTGTACTGGGGTATCGTGACATCGACGAACACCGGCACCGCACCGTACTGAAGGATCGGAGTCACTGTGGTCGGAAAGCCGCAGGCCACCGTGATGACCTCATCTCCCTTTTTTATCCTGCGTTCCTTAAGTTCCGGAGCCGTGAGCACTGAAAAAGCAATAAGGTTCGCGGATGAGCCGGAGTTTACCAGATGGCAGTATTTCACGCCTATCCATTCTGCAAAGCTTTTTTCAAAGAGGTCCGAGAAGCGTCCTGTCGTAAGCCAAAAGTCAAGAGCCGAGTCGACGAGGGACTGCATCTCCTTCTCATCATAGACTCTCCCACCGTAGCCTACACGGTCGCCCTCATGAAACTCCTTTTTTATAGAGGGCTCTCTGAACTCATGAAAGAAGTCCGATACGAGACTCCTTATCTCTTTTCTTGCCTCTTCTTCATTATTCCATTTTCCCATAAAATACCTCTATCTCCCTGTCCATCTCGGAGGGTATGTCACCTCCGTCAAAATAAACCCTCGACCATTCTACTGTTTTTTCTATCGCTTCGCTAACACTCCATACGCTCTTCCAGGAAAAGGTCCTCTTCAGTTTTGAGCAGTCAAGCTTTAAGAAATTCGCCTCGTGAGGTCCGTTGTCAGACTCCGCTCTCCAGGAAAGTCCCCTTCCCCAGGACCGGCAGAAAATATCGCAAAGTTCTCCCGTAGTCACACAATCCTTTTCATCCGGACCTACATTGTAAAAGCCTGCTTTGTCTTTGTCCTCATACTGCGACTTCACAATCAAAAGATAAGCATAGAGAGGCTCAAGCACATGCTGATAGGGACGGGTGGAATTAGGATTCCTGACTATTATCTCCTTCCCTGCTCCTGCTGCCCTGACAGCGTCGGGTATGATCCTGTCAGGCGCAAAATCCCCGCCTCCTATGACATTTCCTGCCCGGGCGGTGGAAACGGGAAGACCTTTCTCTTTAAAGAAGGAATTGATGTAACTGTGTGTCACAAGCTCTGAGCAGGACTTGCTGTTGGAATAGGGGTCAAAGCCGTCAAGAGGCTCGTTTTCCCGGTAGCCCCATTCCCACTCATTATTCTTATAGACCTTGTCCGTAGTCACGTTTAAGACCGAGCGGACTGTGTCCGAATGCCTTACACATTCAAGTATATTTACAGTCCCCATGACATTTGTCTCGTAGGTATAAACGGGGTCTTTGTAAGACTCGCGGACTATGGGCTGAGCCGCAAGGTGCATTACTATCTCGGGGGAGAAGCCATCGAAGGCCTTTTTCAAAGAGGAAAGATCCCTTACGTCGCCTATGACGGAATCCATCTCCTTTGAAACCCCGGAAAGCGAGAAAAGATCGGGCTTTGTCGGCGGTTCCAGTGAATACCCCATCACTTTTGCCCCGTGAGTTACAAGGAGCCGGGACAGCCATGAGCCCTTGAAGCCCGTGTGTCCTGTCAGAAAAACTTTTTTCCCGTTAAACCAGTCAAGAAACATACTATTAGCCCCTCTTCCA
>OMRF01000374.1 GCA_900313435.1 uncultured Lachnospiraceae bacterium
CAAAGTACATTTTATAGGCATAGGCGGGATCAGCATGAGCGGTCTTGCCGAAATATTGCAGAACGCAGGATTTACGGTATCCGGATCGGACCGGGCCGCATCTGACCTTACAAGGAAACTTGAAAGTGAAGGAGTCAGGGTATGCCTGGGACAGCGTGAGGCGAACATCACGGAGGATATGCAGCTTGTGGTATATACGGCTGCGATAAAGGAGGATAATCCCGAGTATGCCGCGGCGGTAAGGCTGGGTATACCGATGATGACCCGTGCGGAACTGCTCGGTCAGATAATGAAGAATTACGAGACGAGCATAGCAATATCCGGAACGCACGGCAAAACGACTACAACGTCCATGGTGACTTCCGTTCTTCTTGCAGCGGATGCAGATCCTACCGTTTCCGTGGGAGGGATCCTGCCGGCCATAGGAGGCAATATCAGGATAGGCGGTTCCGGGTGCTTTGTTACAGAGGCCTGTGAGTATACGAACAGCTTTTTAAGTTTCTTCCCCACTATTTCGATAATACTGAACATCGACAGCGATCATCTGGATTTCTTCAAGGATATAGATGATATCAGGAATTCTTTTAAGAAGTTTGCCGGTCTTCTTCCGGAGGACGGGCTTCTTGTCATCAATTCCGATATAGACAGATATGAAGAGATAACGCAAGATGTCAGATGCAGGATCACAACCGTATCGGCGACATCTGACGCGGATCTTACGGCAAAGGATATCAGATTTGATGAAAAAGGCTGTGCTTCGTTTGACGTTATATCTGAAGGAAAAAAGATAATGACGATAAGTCTTTCAGTTCCGGGAGTGCACAATGTTGCGAATGCACTTGCCGCGATCGCCGTCTGCCGTCATCTGGATATAAGCGTGGATGCGATAGTAAACGGACTGAAAGGATATAACGGAACCGACAGGAGATTCCAGTATAAAGGGAAGATAGGGCAGGTTACGATCATTGATGATTATGCCCATCATCCGACAGAGATAGCGGCAACGCTCGCAGCGGCAGCCAACTATCCTCACGAAAAACTGTGGGTCGTATTCCAGCCGCATACATATTCCAGGACAAAAGCACTGTTTGATGAATTTGTCAGGGCGCTTCTTCCTGCGGATCATGTGGTGCTGGCCGATATATATGCCGCCAGGGAAAAGGACGATCTGGGAATCTCATCGAAGGATCTTTGTGAGGCTATAAAAAGTAACGGAACTTCGGCCGAATATTTTGGTTCATTTGACGAAATTGAAAATTTCCTCCTGCAAAACTGTTCACCCGGTGATTTGTTGATAACGATGGGTGCGGGAGATATAGTAAAAGTAGCCGATCACCTGGTAGGGTGCTGATTTATCCACATTATCCACAATCATTTGATGGAGTTATTACCAACAAAGGATTGTGGATTTTTTGTTGACATAAAGCAGACGGAGGGAAGATGCGAAGCGGGATGAACCTGCCTGCACATGCAGCGTCCGATCTGCAGATAAGTCATCAATTCCAAAGGAGTCGAAACAGAATGTGCAACACTTGTTATTTAAGGTAAACATAAGAACTCACCCTCAGGTTATCCACATTATCCACAATCGCCGAAACCCTTGAAAATACGGGCTTTGCGGATAAATCTGCTGTTTCATTTTTGCAAAATGGGTGCTATAATCGCCTCATACTTGACTGCTTTGCAAATACATGATGAAACGGGTGAACATTTTTATGGATCAGGTCACATTAAACAGTGATTTATGCTGTGATGCGCTTGTGATCCCGAAGCAGGCACTGGAAAGATGCCTCCGGGAAGCGAATGAATCACAGATCAAGATATATCTTTATTTACTGGAAAACAAAAAACAAAGTCCGACAGTCAGTTCCATAGCGGATTATTTCAATTATTCTGAACAGGACGTCAAGCGCGCTCTCCGCTTCTGGAACACGGACAATGGGCAGAATAAGCCCACAGGGAGTATACAGGGGGGAAATGTAGTGGAGTTTTCCGGAAGAATGCCATATTCAAGGGAGAAGATCGCTGAACTTATGGATAAGCCCGACGTACAGCAGCTGATGTTTGTCGCCGAGCAGTATATGGGACGTCCGATCAAACCCGATGAGGTCACTTCCATATTGTACATATACGATGAGCTCGGATTTGCTGCGGATCTTATCGATTATCTGCTTGAGTACTGTATCAGTAACAACAAAAAATCGATGCGCGCGATCGAGTCTGTTGCGACGGCATGGAGGGAAGCAGGAGCGGTAACTCTCGCATCTGCCAAAAAGCTTACCAAGAGCGTTCCTCCTGAGACGAAGGAGATCATGGAAGCCCTCGGTTTTCCCGCTGACCATCAGCCTGTTGAAGCGGAGATAGCTTATATCAGAAGGTGGACCAAATACTACGGGTTCAAAATGGACATAATCGGAGAGGCCTGCAAGAGAACGGTACTTGCGACAGGAAAACCGAGCCTTCGGTATGCGAACAAGATCCTCAAGGAATGGCACGATAATAATGTTACCGGGCCGGAAGACATCGTAAGACTTGATGAGGAATACCACAAAAAGAACATGAAGGAGCCTAAGGCTGCGCAATCTTCCTCAAAGGCGCAGACAGCAGGAAAGGGCGCCGGAAAGTTCAAGAATTTTAACGAGAGACAGTATGATTACGATGCCCTTATGAAGGAGATCATTTCAAATTAATGGCACTTACACAATCTCAATATGACAGCATAATGAGTGTATATGAAAAACGCCGGGAGGAAGCCCGCTACAGGGCATTGGAGGCAAGAAGAGAAGTGGCCGAAAAGATCCCGGAGTATTTTGAGATAAACGACAGGATCACCGGTATCGCCATGGAATGCGCCAATAAGGTATTCGAGGGGGATGCCGGAGCCGTTTCAAAAATGAA
>OMRF01000370.1 GCA_900313435.1 uncultured Lachnospiraceae bacterium
AAAGAGCCGGGATAAGACGGCTCTTTCTCACGGCCTTATTTGGAACGCACGCCCTGGGTTTCAGCGAGCGAAGGCGAAGCAGAAACCATAGGGATCGTTCCGTTCTGCGAGATTAGCAAGAGCGAGCCTATGGCGAAGCTCGAGCTTAACGAGCAGAACTTCCTTAAGAGAAGATTGGGAGAGAAGTTAAGATAAAATACTCTTTCATAAATATTGTTTTGTGTTATACTACATGTTGTGGTAGTTTGTCACTGGATTGAAAGGGGTCTTAAAAATGTCTGAAAAGAAAGCGGCAGATCCGGCTCAGGTTGAAGCTCTTAAGGCGCTTACAGAGTATTCTCCGAGGTTTGTGAACTCATTAAAGGCTGTCCATGATGAGCTTGTGATCGAGAGAAAGCCGGATACCGATGAATTCCTTGATGCCGTCATTAATGGTATGAATTGGGAGATAGAGGTGTACAATGGCACAAAGGAGCTCTTTTCAGGTAATGACGATCTTGATAAGGACAAGGCAAACGCGGCCTTTGTGGATTTTTCCTCTGCCTTCAAAAGGCACGATGATGAGGCAATGGGGAGAATACTCCGTGAAAAGATAATCCCTTTCTTCACGGCGCTTGAGGGAGCAGCGATCTCCGCGGTCGCGGACAACCAGTAGTTTTTCTGTTCGACTTACGGCGCCGGGGCTTTTTCCCCGGCGTTTCTTTCTGAAGGGATCACGCAATGGGAAGAAGTGCAGCCGGCGGCGGAAGCCATTCATCCGGAGGCGGTAGCAGCCATCATTCAACAGGGGGGCACAGCCATTCATATTCATCCGGAAGGGGCTCATCCTCTCATAGCAGCTCCTATAGTTCAGGAAGCCGTTCTTCATATTCCGGTTCTTCCCGCGGCTCTTTCGGCGGTGGATCTTTCTATTCAGGGCACCGTTATTCCATGCCCATGTATTCTTATGGAGGAGATAATTATTTCAGGAGGCGCGGAGGTTTTTCAAGCGGCTGCTGCTGTTCAAATGTACTGGCTACAGGCTTTCTTTTTATAGTGATCGCAGTCATTCTCATGGGTGCTCTGGGCGGGGTTATGGAAGCGGTGACGGGAAAGATTGGCACCGGTTCGGGTATGATCCAGGAAAGCACTATAGCCCGTGAAAAGCTTGACACAGATAATGTCATCGAGACAGGCTATATCGAGGATCAGGCGAACTGGATAACTTCAACCTATGATGCTACAAAGGGGATGAAGAAGTTCTATGAACGTACCGGGGTACAGCCCTTTCTCATCATTTCGGAATCGATCGAAGGGAACAGTAATCCATCAATAGATACGCTGGATCAATACCTCGAAAAGCGCTACGAGCAGCTCTTTTCCGATGAGCAGCACATACTCCTTATCTTCTTTGACAACGGCAAAAACTGGTATACGAGGTACAACTGCGGCTCGGACGCGAGCGTACTCATGGATGATGAGGCCTGTGAGATACTGCTTGATTATTTTGATTATTACGCTGAATCTGATCTGAACGATGATGATTATTTTTCAACGGTATTTGACAAGGCATCTGAAAGGATAATGTCAAAGCCGCATTTTGTGACCGATCCAAAGGTTGTCACGCTGATCGCCTTTGTTGTCATTGATTGCGTCGTTTTTGCGGTGATAATCATCATTGCGATAGTAAGAAGAAAAAAGAGGGTATCCTCCTACTGAGTCTCCGGTTCTTTCCTGTTCCTTAAGAACATGAAGATGCCCGCGAAGAGGATGATGAAATAGCCGATGATGCTATAGAGATCCGGAAGCTCGTTTAAGAATATCATTCCAAGCAGCGCGGCGAAGACTATCTGTGAGTAGTCATACACGGAGATCTCCCTCGCGGGGGCAAAGGAGTAGGCGGCAGTGATACCGAACTGTCCTCCCGCTGCGGCGACACCGGTTAAGATCAAAAGCAAAAGACTTCTCGGTGAAAGAGGAACCCAGTCAGGGAGCATAAAAGGAATACATAGTATCGTTGTAAAGAGGGAGAAGAAAAAGACTATGAAGGTCTTCTTCGTCCCTCTTTTTGTTGCGGCGCGAAGGTTTGCATAGGCTATGCCGGCACCGAGACCACCTAAAAGTCCCAGAAGGGCTGCGATCGGGTCGACGGCGCCTGCGGCTTCACTTCCGGTGCCGATAATGTCTGAAAAGAAGAAGGGCTTTACTATGAATATTGAGCCCGTAAGCGCTATCAGGATTGCAATGATCTGATAGGGCTTTACCATTTCCTTCAGAAGGAAGATCGAGAATATCAGGGCAAAGAAGGGGGAGAGCTTGTTCAGCATATTCGCGTCCGCGATCACCATGTGGTCTACCGCGTAGAAATTCGCGAACATCCCAAGACCGCCGAAGATAGAGCGGGCAAGGACAAACTTCATATTGCCCTTTCCGCCGGCCGAGAATGGTACTCTTTCCTTCAGCATCAGGAAAAAGGCTATTATCATCGCGACGAGATTTCTGAAAAAGGCCTTTTCAAAGGTCGGGATATCTCCCGCAGCCTTCAAAAATAACGTCATGCATGCAAAGGAAAAGCCGGCGAGGATTATGCAGATTATTCCTTTTGTTCTGTCTTTCAAGCTATGTCCCCTTTGCAAAGTGTCAAGGAAGTTCTGCTCGTTAAGCTCGAGCTTCGTCATCCTAAGGTAGTTCCGTTCGTTAAGCTCGAACTTCGCATTCTGCTCATTCTCGCTAATCTCGCAGAACAAAGCGGTCTCTACGGCCTG
>OMRF01000368.1 GCA_900313435.1 uncultured Lachnospiraceae bacterium
AGCGGGATCTTGATCAAAAAGGTCGCCGCGAAGGTAAGCGCCGCGAAAACCGCTGTCATTACTATTCCGTATATTTTTTTTCTGTTCTCGTCCATTATTTTAACCAAAAAGGGGGACACGCTTTGCGTCCCCCTCCCTTTCAGAAACCAAATCATTATGTCTTATTAAATTGTCAATCCGCAGTCACTGCTGTTTCTTCACCGGTGCTGACAACTTCGTCATCCTCGTCATCCAGCGCATCATGATAAGTGAAGCTTGTGTTCAGCTCGATATCCCTGTAGCGACGCATACCTGTGCCGGCCGGGATCAGCTTTCCTATGATGACATTTTCCTTCAGACCGATGAGATGATCCACCTTGCCGTTGATCGCGGCTTCGGTAAGAACCCTCGTCGTCTCCTGGAAGGAAGCTGCGGAAAGGAAGGATTCCGTTGCAAGAGAAGCTTTTGTGATACCGAGAAGTACCCTGGTTCCCTCTGCAGGCTCTTTGCCCTCCTTCGTAAGTACCTCATTGTCGTCCTCAAAATCCAGATAATCCACAGAGCTTCCGGGAAGGTAATTTGTATCTCCTGAGTTTTCTATCCTTACCTTTCTCATCATCTGATGGACGATGATCTCAATATGCTTGTCATTGATATCAACACCCTGAAGCCTGTAAACCCTTTGAACCTCACGGATGATATAATCCTGAACCGCACGGATACCCTTGATCTTCAGTATGTCATGAGGATCTACCGAACCCTCAGTCAGCTCATCACCGGCTTCGAGAACCTGTCCCTCAGTCACCTTGATCCGGCTTCCATAAGGAATGGGATATTTCTTTTCCTCGCCGTCCTCATTATTTCTGACATGGATCGTCCTCATCTTCTTGGTCTCTTCGATAGTGACCTCTCCGGGGATCTCGGTAATGATAGCAAGACCTTTCGGCTTTCTTGCTTCAAAAAGCTCCTCGACACGGGGAAGACCTTGTGTGATATCCGATCCTGCGACGCCGCCTGCGTGGAAAGTACGCATTGTAAGCTGGGTACCGGGCTCACCGATGGACTGTGCCGCGATTATACCTATAGCCTCACCGACCTGAACAGCCTGTCCGGAAGCCATGTTCGCGCCATAGCACTTCGCGCAGATTCCATCCTTTGATCTGCAGTTTAAGACATTTCTTATCTTCACCCTGGTGATGGGCTCTCCCTTGTCATCCACACCGATCGTACAGATCTTTTCAGCGCGAACGGGAGTGATCATGTGGTTCGCCTTTACGATGATGTTGCCATCCTTGTCCTTTATATCGAGGCAGGAGAAACGTCCCTGAATCCTGTCCTTAAGTCCCTCGATCACAGCCTTTCCGTCGGTGAAGGCTTTGACCCAGGCTCCGGGTATCTCCCTGCCTGTGCCTTCAACGCAGTCTCTTTCCCTGATGATGAGTTCCTGTGAAACATCTACGAGACGCCTTGTAAGGTAACCGGAATCGGCCGTACGGAGAGCCGTATCCGAAAGACCCTTTCTTGCTCCGTGAGCCGACATGAAATACTCGAGAACGTCAAGACCCTCACGGAAATTTGATTTGATGGGAAGCTCTATTGTACGTCCGAGCGTATCCGCCATCAGACCACGCATACCCGCAAGCTGCTTGATCTGCTTATCGGAGCCTCGGGCTCCGGAGTCAGCCATCATGAAGATATTGTTGTAAGGATCGAGACCCTTGAGAAGGTCCTCCGTAAGTATCTTGTCGGTCTTTTCCCAGGTAGCGATGACCGCCCTGTAGCGATTCTCCTCTGTCATAAAACCACGTCTGAACTCTGCCGTGATCTTATCCACTGCCTCCTCCGCGGCATGTATGAGTTCCTGCTTCTGACCGGGAACCGTCATGTCCGAGATGGAGACCGTCATTGCTGCAAGGGTTGAATACTTGTAGCCTATGGACTTTATGTCATCAAGTACCTCAGCAGTCTTTGTGGCGCCGTGCTTCTGCATAACGCGCTCAAGAAGATCCTTCAGATCCTTCTTCTTCACGAGCTTGTCGACCTCGAGCTTGAGCTCGTTTTCCGGAAGACTCCTGTCAACATAGCCTATGTCCTGAGGAATGACTTCATTGAAAAGGCACCTTCCAAGAGATGTTTCAATAAGCTGTGAAGCATAAGTCCCGTCAGGGCGTTTCTTCGTAAAACGGATCTTGATCTTTGACTGCAGGGTAATGGACTTGTTTTCCTTGGCGAGTATGGCCTCGTTTACGGAATTAAAGACTTTTCCCTCTCCGGGTTCACCGTCTCTCTGCTGAGTCAGATAATAGATCCCGAGGACCATATCCTGTGAAGGTACGGCCACAACTCCGCCATCCGAAGGCTTCAGGAGGTTGTTGGGCGAAAGCAGCATGAAACGGCACTCTGCCTGCGCCTCCTCTGTCAGCGGGAGGTGGGCAGCCATCTGATCCCCGTCGAAGTCGGCATTGTAAGCCGCGCATACGAGGGGATGAAGCTTTATAGCCTTTCCTTCTACAAGGATTGGCTCGAAAGCCTGAATACCGAGACGATGGAGTGTAGGAGCACGGTTAAGCATCACGGGATGCTCTTTGATGACCTTTTCAAGGATATCCCAGACATCAGTTTCAACACGCTCTACCATCTTCTTGGCGGACTTGATATTATGAGCCTTTCCAAGAGCTACAAGCTCCTTCATAACAAAGGGCTTGAAAAGTTCGAGAGCCATGGGCTTCGGAAGACCGCACTGCCATATCTTGAGCTCCGGTCCTATACAGATAACCGAACGCCCTGAGTAATCGACTCGCTTTCCGAGAAGGTTCTGCCTGAAGCGTCCGCTCTTTCCCTTCAGCATATCTGAAAGGGACTTGAGAGGTCTGTTTCCGGGGCCTGTAACGGGACGTCCGCGACGACCGTTGTCAATGAGCGCGTCTACTGCCTCCTGCAGCATCCTCTTTTCATTTCTTACGATAATGTCGGGAGCTCCGAGATCCAGGAGTCTCCTCAGACGATTGTTCCTGTTGATGATCCTTCTGTAAAGGTCATTCAGATCGCTGGTCGCAAACCTTCCGCCATCGAGTTGTACCATAGGTCGAAGATCCGGAGGAATGACGGGAATGACATTCAATATCATCCATTCCGGTCTGTTCCCTGACTTTCTGAAGGCTTCGACAACCTCAAGCCTTTTCAATATACGGAGTCTCTTCTGTCCGCTTGATTTTTCAAGTTCCTCGGAAAGCTCTGTAAATTCCTTTTCCAGATCCACCGCGGAAAGAAGCTCCTGAACTGATTCCGCCCCCATTCCAGCGCGGAAGGCGCTGGCACCATACTGGTCGCAGGCCTCCTGATACTCAGCCTCTGAAAGCACCTGCTTGTAGTGAAGATCAGTGGTGTCGCCCGCATCCAGAACTATATAGGATGCGAAGTATAAAACCCTCTCAAGTGTCTTAGGGCTTATGTCAAGTATGAGTCCCATCCTTGAAGGAATGCCTTTGAAATACCAGATATGTGAGACAGGAGCCGCAAGCTCGATATGCCCCATCCTCTCACGGCGGACGGAGGCCTTTGTGACCTCAACTCCGCAGCGGTCGCATACAACGCCCTTGTAGCGTATCTTCTTGTATTTTCCGCAGTGACACTCCCAATCCTTGGTAGGTCCGAATATCTTCTCACAGAAAAGCCCGTCCTTCTCAGGCTTCAAGGTACGATAATTGATGGTCTCGGGTTTTTTTACCTCACCGTATGACCATTCCCTGATCTTTTCGGGAGAAGCAAGACCGATCTGGATGGCGTCAAAATCCACATTTGACGTTTCTCTTCTGCCTGAATCATTCAATCTCGACACGGCTTAACCTCCTTACTCTTCCTCGCCATCTCTTCCCGCCATAGCCATAGCGGAAAGGAGAGCGTTGTCATCATCGCCCAGGGAATCCTTCGCGTCAACATCGAAGTCATCGTCATCGGAATCCTCCGACTCCTCTTCGAGATCCTCGAGTGACTCCGTATCGTCATTCCATTCCTGCTTTGAAAATCCGGCCTTCTCAAAATTCTCGCTGGATTCAAAAGCAGAGAACCTGTCGCCCTGAAGCAGGGAATTGATATTTGTATTGCCGTAATCGGAAGCCTCCATGAGTTTGACTTCGTGATCGTCACGGTCAAGAAGCTTTACGTCCAGAGCCAGTGACTGAAGCTCCTTCAAAAGGACCTTGAAGGACTCGGGAGTTCCGGGTGAAGGGATATTTCCGCCCTTTATTATTGCTTCATAGGTCTTCACACGGCCCACCACATCATCGGATTTGACCGTAAGTATCTCCTGAAGGGTGTAAGCGGCACCGTATGCCTCCAGCGCCCAAACTTCCATTTCTCCGAATCTCTGTCCGCCGAACTGCGCCTTTCCGCCGAGAGGCTGCTGTGTGACGAGAGAGTAAGGACCGGTAGAACGGGCATGGATCTTGTCGTCAACCATGTGATGAAGCTTCAGATAATGCATGTGTCCTATGGTAACGGGAGAATCGAAATCCTCGCCGGTACGTCCGTCGCGGAGCTGTACCTTTCCGTCACGGCTGATGGGAACACCTTCCCATTCCTTCTTGTGATCAAGATGCTCCTCGAGATACTTAAGGACCTCATCTGAAACCTGTCCCTCATACTTCTTCTTGAAATCTGCCCAGTCAGTATTGGCGTAATCGTTTGCCATCTCAAGAAGATCCTGAATGTCTTTTTCATTCGCCCCGTCGAATATGGGAGTCTCGATATTGAAGCCCAGAACCTTTGCCGCGAGAGAAAGATGGATCTCGAGAACCTGTCCTATATTCATTCGTGAAGGCACGCCAAGAGGGTTCAACACTATATCGAGAGGACGTCCGTTGGGAAGGTAAGGCATATCCTCAACGGGAAGCACTCTTGAAACGACACCCTTGTTTCCGTGGCGGCCGGCCATCTTGTCGCCCGCCTGTATCTTTCTCTTCTGCGCGATATAGACCCTGACGGTCTTGTTCACTCCGGGAGGCAGCTCATCGCCATTCTCCCTCGTAAATACCTTCGCGTCGACAACTATTCCGAATTCACCGTGAGGAACCTTGAGGGATGTATCCCTGACCTCTCTCGCCTTCTCACCGAATATCGCGCGAAGAAGCCTTTCCTCAGCAGTAAGCTCCGTCTCACCCTTCGGTGTTACCTTTCCGACAAGGACGTCACCTGCACGGACTTCGGCGCCTATTCTGATCACTCCGTTCTCGTCAAGATCCTTCAGGCCCTCATCTCCCACACCGGGAACATCACGGGTAATCTCCTCTGCACCAAGCTTTGTATCGCGGGCATCCGTCTCATACTCTTCGAGATTGATAGATGTATAAACGTCATTCTGGACGAGCTTTTCGGAGATAAGTACCGCATCCTCGTAGTTGTAGCCTTCCCATGTCATGAAGCCGATGAGCGGGTTCTTTCCAAGACCAAGCTCACCTCCGGCGGTTGAGGGGCCGTCTGCAATGACTTCACCCTCCTCCACATGATCTCCGTTACTTACTATAACCCTCTGGTTGTAGCAGTTGGACTGGTTCGAGCGCTCGTATTTCGTGATCGTATACTCTTCTTTTTCACCGTTGTCGTCACGCTTTACAACGACCTTTGTGGCATCGGCCGAAAGCACCGTTCCCGAATGTCTGCACACAACGCAGACACCGGAATCCACCGCAGTCTTCCCTTCCATGGAGGTACCTACTACGGGAGCCTCCGTTGTAAGGAGCGGAACTGCCTGCCTCTGCATGTTCGACCCCATCAGGGCGCGGTTCGCGTCGTCGTTCTGAAGGAAGGGGATGAGCGATGTCGCCACGGAGAATACCATCCTCGGGGAAACGTCCATATATTCAAACATGGAACGGGGATATTCCTGGGTCTCGTCACGATAACGTCCGGAAACAGACTTTCTCAGGAAATGTCCCTCGCTGTCCAGCTTCTCGTTCGCCTGCGCCACATGAAGATCATCCTCTTCATCAGCCGTCATGTAAACGACCTCATCGGTAACCCTGGGATTTTCAGGATCGCTCCTGTCAATCTTTCTGTAAGGTGCCTCCACAAAGCCGTATTCATTGATCCTCGCATAGGTAGCAAGAGAATTGATAAGACCAATGTTCGGACCTTCTGGTGTCTCAATGGGGCACATTCTCCCGTAATGAGAATAATGCACGTCGCGGACCTCAAATCCGGCACGATCCCTGGAAAGACCTCCGGGGCCAAGGGCTGAAAGCCTTCTCTTGTGGGTAAGCTCACCCAGAGGATTCGTCTGATCCATGAACTGGGAGAGCTGGGAAGAACCGAAGAATTCCTTCACAGCAGCCGTCACGGGCTTGATATTGATGAGGGACTGGGCTGTGATCACATTCTGATCCTGAGTCGTCATCCTCTCACGTACCACTCTCTCCATCCTGGAAAGACCGATCCTGTACTGATTCTGAAGAAGCTCGCCGACCGAACGGATACGGCGGTTTCCGAGGTGGTCGATATCATCTTTGTTCCCGGCGCCCCATTCAAGATGCATGAGGTAGTTGACGGAGGCAAAGATGTCTTCCCTAGTGATATGCTTCGGAACGAGATCGTTCCTGTTCTTTTTCAGAGCTTCAAAAAGGTCCTCTTTCTTTGTCTCATCAAGTATCTGGCGAAGAACGGGATAATAGACAAGTCCCTTTATCCCAAGCTCTTCGGTGTCAAAATCAACGAAACTGCTGAGATCGACCATCATATTGGAAAGGATCTTTGTGTTTCTCTCCTCTGTCTGGATCACGACATAGGGGATACCGAGATTCTGTATCTTGTCGGCAAGTTCCCTGTCCACAACAGTTCCTGCAGAAGCGACTATCTCACCTGTCTCCTCGTCGATAACATCCTCCGCGAGGGCATGCCCTGAAAGTCTGTTCCTGAAGGAAAGCTTTTTGTTGAACTTATAGCGTCCAACCTTAGCGAGATCATATCTCCTCGGATCAAAGAACATCGCCGTGATGAGGCTCTCCGCCGAATCAACTGCAAGAGGCTCGCCCGGTCTTATCTTTTTGTAAAGTTCAAGCAGACCTCTCTCGTAAGAACCGGCAGGCTCCGCCTCTGTGATCGACGGATCCTTCTCAAGAGAAGCCAGTATCTTCGGCTCTTCGCCGAAAGTATCTAATATCTCCTGCGTAGTACCAAGTCCAAGAGCTCGAAGGAGGACCGTAACGGGAACCTTCCTTGTCCTGTCTACGCGAACGAAAAAGACATCGGAGCCGTCTGTCTCGTACTCGAGCCATGCACCCCTGTTGGGAATTACGGTGCATGAAAACAGCCGCTTTCCTGTCTTGTCGTGATCTATTCCATAATATATCCCGGGGGATCTCACGAGCTGAGAAACGATGACTCTCTCGGCACCATTAATGACAAAGGTACCCGTCTCAGTCATCAGAGGCAGGTCGCCCATGAATATCTCATGCCTTACGGTTTCATCGGTATCCTTGTTGTAAAGCTCGACTGACACCTTAAGAGGAGCCGCGTATGTCGCGTCTCTTGCTTTACATTCGGGGATCGAATACTTGACCTCGTCCCTGCACAACTTGAAATCAGTGAATTTGAGAGAGAGATGACCGCTGTAATCGGTGATCGGTGAAATATCGTCAAAGGCCTCCTTCAGACCTTCATCCAGGAACCACTGATATGAGCTTTTCTGAACATCGATGAAGTTCGGCATCGAGAGAACCTCTCTTTGAGAGGCATAGCTCATCCGGATTCCTTTTCCGGCTTTCACCGGACGTATCCTGTTTTTTTCCATGTACACACACCTTTCGAAAGACAGTCCGCTACAGCTTCGGGGAGACAACGATATGCTGACTCAAAAAATCAGAGCACGGCAAAAAGAGCATAGTTGCCCCACAAAAGCGCAAACTACACTATACAACAAACAAAAATTGAAAGTCAAGGATTTTTTTCAGAGAAATAAACCGCCGGAGCCTGAAGGGGACCGGCGGTATGATGTGAACTGATTGAAGATTATTTCAGAGTTATCTTTGCGCCTTCTGCTTCGAGCTTTGCCTTGAGATCCTCGGCTTCAGCCTTTGAAGCGCCTTCCTTGATAACCTTCGGAGCGGAATCAACGAGATCCTTTGCTTCCTTAAGACCAAGACCTGTAGCCTCACGAACGACCTTGATGACCTTCACCTTGTTTGCTCCAACATCGGTGAGCTCAACATCAAACTCGTCCTTCTCCTCTGCAGCTGCAGCACCGCCTGCAGCAGGTCCTGCCACTACAACGCCTGCAGCAGCTGAAACACCGAACTCTTCCTCACAGGCCTTTACGAGCTCATTGAGCTCAAGCACTGAAAGCTCCTTGATAGCGGCGATAAATTCGTCAGTTGTCATCTTTGCCATGATATCTTTTCTCCTTTAACAACTATAATTTACTAAAAAATCCTTTAAGCGTTTTCTTCAGCAGCCGGTGCTTCTTCAGCCTTTGCTTCTTC
>OMRF01000367.1 GCA_900313435.1 uncultured Lachnospiraceae bacterium
ATAAGAGGCAGACCGTGAGGACCTTTATGGTTAACGATGTAGTCGAATGAGCGCTTCAGATGCTCCATGAGAGATGTTGCAACGCTCATGTCGTTGTCGTAAGGAACGGTTTCCTTAAGTATCGAAAGGTCTCCGGTCTCACGGATGTAAGCGGAAGTTCCTGCGATGAGCCACAACGGATCATCGTTGAATCCCGATCCGATGTCGGAATTACCTTTCTTGGTAAGAGGCTGATACTGATGATATGCGCTGCCGTCCTGGAACTGGGTAGATGCGATATCAATGATGCGCTCTCTTGCACGCTCGGGGATCAGATGAACGAATCCGAGCAGATCCTGATTACTGTCACGGAATCCCATACCACGGCCGATACCCGACTCATAATATGAAGCGGAACGGCTCATGTTGAATGTTACCATACACTGGTACTGATTCCATATATTGACCATACGGTTGACTTTTTCGTTGCCGGATCTGACGGAGTAGATGGACAGAAGTCCTTTCCAGTAATCGACCAGTTTGCCGAAAGCCTTGTCGACGTCGGCATCCGTCTGATATTTTGCAAGCATTTCCTTGGCGGGCTTCTTGTTGATGATGCCCTTTGATTCCCATTTTTCCTCTACCGGATTCTCGCAGTAGCCGAGAACGAAGACGAATGATCTTGTCTCCCCGGGTGCAAGGCTTACATTAATCTGATGAACTGCGACCGGTGACCAGCCGTGAGCAACAGAGTCACTGCACTGTCCCTTTTCGATCGCTTCGGGGTTGCTGTTATCGCGATATGCTCCGAGGAACGCATCACGTGAAGTCTCAAATCCGTCTATCGGAGCGTTTACGGAATAAAGTGCGTAGTGATTGCGGCGCTCTCTGTATTCCGTCTTGTGATAGATCGTGGAATCGATGACCTCCACTTCGCCGGTGGAGAAGTTACGCTGGAAGTTCTTCATGTCGTCATCTGCATTCCACAGACACCACTCAACATAAGAGAAGAGCTTCAGTTCCTTCTTATTGGAAGAATTGTTCGTTATGGTGATGCGGCTTAATTCGCATCTGTCATCGATCGGAACAAAAGACAGAACGTTTGCTTCAACACCGTTCTTTACGCCTTTGAACTTACTGTAGCCGATACCGTGACGGCACTCATATGTATCAAGCTCTGTCTTGGTGGGCTGCCATCCGGGATTCCATACGCAGTCCCCGTCCTTGATATAGAAATATTTGCCGTTAAAATCAGCGGGGATGCCGTTGTAGCGATAACGCGTAAGACGCAGAAGCTTGGCATCCTTGTAGAACGAATATCCACCGCATGTATTGGATATCAGACTGAAAAAATCATTCGTTCCGAGATAGTTGATCCAAGGCAGCGGAGTCTTCGGGGTTGTAATGACGTATTCGGCATTGGCATCATCAAAAAATCCAAATTTCATAGTTGTTCTCCATTCTCTCTATTAGTCTGTTTTCCTGCATCCTGACCAAAGAAAACGATTAAGTAAAAATGCAAAAAAAATATGACTTGCTAGGTGTAGTATATGCTAAATGAGGTTGCTGTACAATAAAAAAATGGGAATATTTGACATATTTGTTAAATGTAACAAAATTTTTTCGGAAATTTGTACTAAAAAGCGAAAAATAGTAATAGATTATTAGGGAAAATTGATATATACTTATTAACGAAAACGATTAAGGAGTTTTGAACTCATGGTATCGATGAAGGATATTGCTGAGAAATGCAGTGTTTCCGTTGCAACCGTCAGCAAGGCGCTTAACAATCATAACGATATAGGAGAAGAGACCAAAAAGCTTGTAAAGGCGACTGCCGAAAAGCTTGGTTACTATCCGAACAGTTCCGCGCGTGCACTCAAGACAAAGAAGAGCTCCAACATAGGAGTGCTTTTTGTCGATGAAGGCATGAGCGGGCTTACACATGACTATTTTGCAAGAGTGCTTGATAGCTTTAAGAAAGTTGCGGAAGTATCGGGATACGATATAACTTTCATTAACGCAACGAGCCAGAAGATGACATATCTGGAACATTCATATTATCGCGGCGTTGATGGAGTTGTGATCGCCTGCGTTGATTTTGACGACAGAGATGTTATAGATCTTGTAAACAGTGATCTTCCGGTAGTTACGATCGATCATGTTTTTGATAACAGGATAGCAGTCGTTTCAGATAATATAAGAGGTATACATGAACTGGTCACTTATGCGAATTCGATGGGACACGAAAGGATCGCATACGTGTACGGTGATGATACGGCTGTTACACGTAACAGAGTGGCAAGCTATTATAATACTCTTAAGGAACTGGGGATCAAGCCAAGGGATAATTATGCGATCGCATCAGCGTACCGTAATCCGAAGCTTGCGGCCCAGCACACTAAAGAACTTCTTAAGATGAACAATCGTCCCACATGTATAATATATCCGGATGACTACTCGGCGATAGGAGGCCTTACCGCGATAGAAGAGGCCGGGCTTTCAGTCCCGGAAGATATTTCGGTGATGGGATTTGACGGTATATATGTTTCTCAGATAATAAGACCGAAGCTTACAACATATGAACAGAACACAGATGAGATAGGCCGGATAGCAGCCAAATCTCTTATAAAACTGATCAGAGATCAAAAGAGCACCATTATCGAAAAGATAACGGTGCCCGGAAAAATGATAGAAGGTGCATCGGTTAAAAAGATAAGTTAAATACGTGCAACTCCTGTTTCTTTAGCAGCCTTTGAGACGGCAGCCGCAACAGCGGCTGTCACTTTTTTATTAAAGCTGTCGGGGATTATATAATCACAGCTCCTGTCAGCGTCGGTAACTATCTCAGCTATCGCCCTTGCGGCAGCAAGCTTCATTTCTTCATTTATATCAGATGCCCTGACATCAAGAGCGCCACGGAATATTCCCGGAAAAGCAAGAACATTGTTTATCTGATTCGGATAATCACTTCGTCCGGTTGCCATTACGGCAACTCCCGCTTCTTTTGCGTCTTCGGGAAGGATCTCGGGAACAGGGTTTGACATGGCAAATACTATAGGCTTATCAGCCATCATCGAAACCATTTCCTTTGTAAGGACTCCGGGTCCGGAAACACCTATGAAAACATCTGCACCGGCTATCACATCCTTCAGAGTTCCTTTTTTCATCAGACGATTGGATACTTCAGCCATTTCGGCCTTGATCGGATTGAGGTTGTCGCGCCCTTTGTAGATAGCACCGGTCCTGTCGCACAATATCACGTTCCTGAGTCCTGTCTGCATCAGGAGCTTGGTTATTGCAATGCCTGCAGC
>OMRF01000366.1 GCA_900313435.1 uncultured Lachnospiraceae bacterium
GAACAGAAAAAAAATATACGGAATAGTAATGACAGCGGTTTTCGCGGCGCTTACCTTCGCGGCGACCTTTTTGATCAAGATCCCGCTACCGGCAGTGAATGGTTACGTACATCCGGGAGATGCGATCGTGGTGCTTTCCGGGCTGATGCTCGGGGGGAAAAAGGGCTTTCTTGCTGCCGGGATCGGAAGCGCGCTTGCAGACCTTTTGGGAGGTTATGTGATCTATGCCCCGGCTACTTTTTTCATAAAGGGATTTGCGGCGCTTCTTGCGGCGGTACTCTTTAAAGCGCTTATGAAGAAGCTTTCAAAGCATTCTGTCGCCGCTGCCCTTATCGCAGGCTCTGCGGATATCATCCTTGTTCCTGGAGGGTATTTCATATTTTCATCGATCCTTTACGGAACAGCGGCCGCGCTTCTTTCTATAGTTCCGGATCTTTTTCAGGCGCTCTTTGGAGTATTCGTGGCGACGATCCTCTATCCGATCCTCCGGCGGATATACACGAGGGGAAAATAGATTATGCATAAGCCTACATATCGCGCCTTTTGAATATTTGATTTTTCCCGTGTCTGATTATACTGAATGAGTAGTTTTGGTATCATCGGTTTTGGAAAGATAATGAAATGAATGTGCTTGAGATCTTTCTGATGGTCGCCGGCATAAGCCTTGATCTGTTTGCGGCCATTGAGAATGAAGGGGCGCAACTCGCGCGGATCAAAAAGAAGACACTGTTCATAAATACCTGTCTTATCACCCTGCTTCAGCTTATATTCTTTTTCGGAGGCTACGCTGCCTGCTTCAAGCTGAACAGCCTTGGTGTTTTCCAGAGCATAAAGGGCTTTGGGGAGGCGATAGCGTTTTTGGTGTTTGCATTCCTTGGAGTGCTGCTTTTTATCAAAGCCATCAGAAAAAAAGACATAGAAGAAAAGAGAGCTGAGATCACGAAGAAGACTTATGTCCGCATTATAGCCGTGACTACGGTCTATACACTCATCGCAGGCTGCGCGGCAGGTCTTCTTGCCACAAACGTGATACTGCTCTTTATCATGATCATAATCTGTTCCATCGCGGTAGTGATCCTCGGGCTGTACACAGGGTATCTTCAGGGCTCACGCTTCAGGAGCCTTATGTACCTCATCGGGGCGATCCTTCTTTGGCTCGCCGCCATCGGGATCCTCGTCAGGCTCATCGCAATGTATATTTAGGCGGTCTTTGCACTCCCTTAGCAGGACAGCGTTTTGGGAGACATCTGAGCCGATCTCCTCTCCGAAGGAGAGCACCGTGAAGGCCTCCTCTGTCATCTCGTTTTCCATCAGGATCTTTGCATAATCGCACAGCAGAACCACGAGCCTGTCGTAGTCGTCAGCTATGACCTGCATTTTTTTCAGGTTCCTTGCTCCGTATTCAAGCTTCAGCGTGGTATTAGACTTTCTGGAAAGATTGAGGAGAGGTTTCCTTGAAAGCTCCAGAATCTCTTCCTCGATGAGGCATACTTCAGGATCGTCGGAGAAGCCAAAGGGAAAGCTATCCACAGGAACTTTGATGTAGGGGAGAGTTGAAAGATCTTTAGCAGGAGTCTGGTCAGCGCGTTTTTCAAGCTCGTAATAGGATTCCTCTTTCGCTTTTTGTTTTTTTGAAAGATAACGGTATCTCACCGTGAGGATCAGGATTATCCCGACTAGGGTAGCCACACCCGGAAAGGGAAAGACAGACATACTATATAAACCTCCGTTAGTGAGTATTATATACTAAATACTGTGGTAAAATCATTAATATTTCGTCCATTTGTTTCTTTCATAATGCATTTTGACTGTGCTAGAATAATAATAGCGCATTTTGAGAAGGCGAAAAGGTGTTTCGGTTTTGCCAAAGGATGTGATCATTATGATGAAAAAAGGTAATCTTTTCAAATTTTTGATTTCTTCGGCCTTTGCCGCAGGTGCCCTTTTGATACCGGCAAATGCGTTTGCAGCCCCGGATACAGAAAATCCGGCAGCCGCTTACGCGGGCCAGACGATGAGTAAGGGTGTTCTTATCGAAGGCACCGACGTATCCGGAATGACATTTGATGAGGCAGCGGTTGTAGCTGAGGGCTACGCTGAAAAGTTCAAGGATGTGTCGTTTACGCTTCGGGTTCCGGATGGAAGGAGCGTTGTAGCAAAGGGGTCGGATTTGGGACTTCTCTCCGGAGATACGGAGGTGGTTGAGCGCGCCATGCGCTACGGAAAGACCGGGAATCCTCTCGAGAGATATATTGCGACAAGACGATCTGAGGCCGGAAAGACTGCGGATTTCCCGCTTTCCCTCAGGGCGGATTATACAACGGTGAATAATTATGTTGAGGGGATAGCGCCTTCGCTGAAGACAGAGGTCAAAGAACATGACTTAAAGAGGGAGAACGGTCAGTTCATTTTCATAGAGGGCACCCCGGGGATCACGGTGGATGTGGCTCAGAGTGCAACCACGATCGTTGATTATATAGCTCACAGCTGGGATGGTTCAAACGCCTCGATAGACCTTGTGACTTCCGTTGTACAGCCGAAGGGTGACGCAGAGAAGCTCAAGGCAGTGAAGGATGTGCTCGGAACCTATACCACAAACTATTACGGCTCCACTGTCGGAAGAAGGAATAATATCCAGGTTGGTACGAAGAATGTCAACGGGAAACTGATGCTTCCGGGCGACACGCTCTCCGTTTCCACCGCAATGCAGAAAAGAACTGTTGAGAACGGCTATATGGAGGCCTCCGCTTATGAGAACGGAGCGACCATTGATGCTTTAGGCGGCGGAATATGCCAGGTTTCCACAACTCTTTACAATGCAGTGATAAGGGCGGAGCTTGAGGTTGTGGAACGAAGCCCTCACTCCATGACGGTTTCCTATGTGGAGCCTTCTATGGACGCGGCCATTTCAGACGGGATCAAGGATTTCGTATTCAGAAACGACTCCGATTATCCGGTCTACATAGAGGGAATAGCCGGTGAGTCAAGTGTTACCTTTACAGTATTCGGGCATGAGACCAGACCTGCCAACCGGAAGGTTGATTTTGAGAGTCAGATCCTTGAGACAGTAGAACCGGACAATATCTTCAGGGCAAACGGCGATCTTCCTGCGGGAACGGTTTCAAGGGTTTCGAGCGCGCATACAGGCTATACCGCACAGCTTTTGAAGATAGTGACCGTCGATGGAGTTGAGCAGTCAAGAGCCGTATTCAACAAGAGTAAGTACCGCGCGACCGAGAATATCTATGATGTCGGAATTGCATCGTCTCGTCCCGAGGCTACTGCAGCCATGAACGCGGCAATAGCGAGCCAGGATCTTGCGACGATACAGGCGGCCGCGGCTCAGTGGGATGAAGCTGCTTATCAGGCTCAGCAGGCAGCACAGCAGCCGGCACAGCCCGATCCAGCCGCACCACCGGCAGATCCTGCAGCGCCCGCACCGACGCAGTGATAATCCGACGAGATGGATATCGGAAAAGTACCCGAAGCCGTCCTGAAACGTGCTGTTATCGGGAAGGCGGGTTCGTGCAAAAGGAATGAAGTGATGATGGGCAGCGCAGTCGGTGAAGACTGCGCTGCGCTTGAACTTCCGGAGGGCTATGTCTTTGTATGCTCTACGGACCCCATCACGGCTGCAAAGGAGAATACCGGAAGGCTTGCAGTATCAGTCACGGCGAACGATCTTGCATCAGCAGGGGCTGAGCCTCTTGCCATCATGCTTACGATCCTTCTCCCCGCCGGGTCTTCTGAAGAGCTTCTTTCCTCTCTCATGTCAGAGGTTTCGGAGCAGGCAGGACTCTTGAATATAGAGATA
>OMRF01000365.1 GCA_900313435.1 uncultured Lachnospiraceae bacterium
CCTGCAGCATCCGTGTAGATCGAGGGATTTAAGAGCAGTATCAGGGGATAGAGCTCGAGCCTTCCCGCCAGCATATCTATCATCAGTATTATCTTTGAAGCAAGGGAAAAGTCTCCGAAGTTTCCGGTGGGCCCGACATCGCCAAGTCCGGGACCTATGTTGTTGATACAGGCGGCGACAGACGTGAAGCTTGTCTCAAAGCTTCTTCCTTCAAATGAGACGATGAAAAGGGATATCGCAAAGAGCGCTATGAAGGTGCACATATATACACCTACCGAGCGCACAGTCTCTTCGTCGAGAGTCTCCCCGTCTTCTTTTATCTTTTTTACAGATCTTGGATGATAATATTTGTCCACTTCTCTGACGACTGATTTGAAAAGGATCCGCAGCCTCGAGACCTTGATCCCGCCTCCGGTGGAACCTGCGCAGGCGCCGGAGAACATGAGGAAGACCAGTATCACCTTTGAAAGGGTAGGCCAGAGATTGAAATCCACGCTGGAGTAGCCAGTGGTGGTGATTATGGAGCCTACGGTAAGGAAGCTGTTCCGGATCGTATCGCTTACTCCGGTGGCGGTATTATAGGTATTTAAAGCAATGATGATACTTGATATTACGATAACTATGAAATAGGTCCTCACCTCGCTCATCATAAAGGCCTTTTTGAAGCGCCTGATCAGAAGGAAGTAGAAGAAATTGAAATTAACTCCAAAGAGGATCATAAAGATTGTTATGATCCATTGCTGATAAGGCGTGTAGGTCAATAGTCCGGTATTTAAGACGGCAAAGCCGCCTGTGCCGGCAGTTCCGAAGGACAGGCAGAGGTTGTCAAAGAAAGGCATTCCTCCGGCGGCAAGCAGGATGATCTCTACTATCGTCATCACAAAGTATATGACATAGAGAATCTTCGCGGTATCAGTGAGCTTCGGGACGAGCTTCCCGACAGAGGGACCTGGGGATTCCGCCCGCATCAGGTTCATGTTTGAGCCGCCTGAAAGCGGAACGACAGCAAGGACAAAGACGAGAACGCCCATGCCTCCGATCCAGTGAGTGAAACTCCTCCAAAGGAGGGATGTCCTTGAAAGAGCCTCTACATCTGACAGGATAGAGGCACCGGTCGTGGTAAAGCCAGATATGGTTTCAAAAAGCGCGTCCTGGAAATGAGGGATCTCGCCCGTCATCACAAAGGGGAGGCAGCCGAGAACGGACAGCATTATCCATGAAAGAGCTGTGGCTATGCAGCCTTCCTTCAGGAAGAATACAGCATTATCTGGCTTTTTCCTTGCAAGGATAAGGCTTAAAAGAAGAGCGATCCCTGATGTAATAAGATAATAAAAACCTTCCGTCTCCCCGAAATAAAGGGCAGCAACACAGGGAAGGAGAAGGAGCAGACCTTCGGCCCTGCATACAGTTCCAAGGATATAGCGTATGATCTTTCTGTTCATCGGTCTCTATTCCTCGTCAAGTATATCTATTATGTCGCCGTACCCGAAATTTGTGGTCACTACCATGAGGGAGTCATTGACCTTCAGAGTATCATTCCCGCCAGGGAAGATATAATCTCCGTCACGCTCGATCAGGGCAATGAGCACGCCCTTGTCAAGACGAAGGTCCTTTAAGGGGACCCCGGTGAGCTTTGATTCATTTCGGATCAGAAATTCTATCGCTTCGACCTTTCCATCATAGAGATGATAGAGGGATTCAATGTTTGAATCCTTTGAGGCACGTCTTGCCCTTGCGTATGCGACTATTGCTTCAGAAGTAATGATCCTCGGAAGGATGACAGAGCCAAGATCAAGGCTCTTTATTACATCGGAAAAGAAGGCGCGGTTTATCTTTGTGACTACCTTTGCTTCAGAGAAGTGCTTCGCGTGAAGCGTGAGGATGATATTCTCCTCGTCTATCCCTGTCTGCGGTACAAAGGCATCCACGGTCAGAAGCCCCTCCTCCCTGAGGATGTTTTCGTCGGTTCCGTCCGCGTTTATGATGACGCAGTCGGGAAGAATAGCGGAAAGCTCGTTGCAGCGTTTTTCGTTCTTTTCTATGATGGTGACACTGACCCCGGAGGAGGAAAGTGACTTCGCAAGATATAACGCTGCCTCGGAGCCGCCTACTATCAGGCAGTTGTGGATGGTGTCATTCGGGAGTCCCAGGAGCTTGAGCCGATCTTTTGTGCCCCGGCGTGGCGCTACAAAGGATACGATGTCGCCTGCGAGGAAGCGGAAGTCACCGCTTGCGATGCTCACATCACCATCTCTTTCTATGGCTGCGAAAAGAACGGCGCCCTTCGTCTTTTTTGAAAACTCAGAGACCGTGACCCCGTCAAGGAGGCTTTTTGGTTCAACCTTTATCTTTACGATCTCGGCGAAGCCCTTGAAGAAGGTATTTACCTCAAGAGCGGCCGGCATTGAAAGGATCTTCAGCATTTCAGCGGCGGTCTCAAATTCGGGATTGATGATCATGGTAAGTCCAAGCCGTTCCTGAAGATAATTGAGTTCACGGCTGTACGCAGGATCACGCACACGGGCGATCGTAGCACATTCCTTGATCCGTCCGGCGACAGTGCAGCAGAGGAGGTTCATCTCATCCGACTCCGTTACCGCTATGAAGAGATCGGTGTCATCTATTCCGGCCTCCTTTAAAAGACCATAGGATGCGCCGTTCCCGTGGAAGCCCATGACATCATAGGTTCCCG
>OMRF01000386.1 GCA_900313435.1 uncultured Lachnospiraceae bacterium
CAGGTCTGGAGCGCGGTAAAGAAGCCGCCGTCCCATATGGTCTGAGCCGTAGGTGCCGGAAACTCCGCCAGCTTTCGCTTTTCGGTCTCCGAGATCTTCGGACGCGCAAACATACACAGTCCGATCACCATGAAGATGACCAGGATCCCCGCAAACATGATGCAGCGGATCGCCTGCCACTTGGCGCGAAGCTGCTTGGTCCTTTTCACATATTCAGGAGAAAGACTTCTCGTCGGTTTTGCCACTTTGATTCCCCCTTAGAATTGATTATATAAGAACGGTTGATAGCTGCTGCCGGCCATCACCATGATGCCGAGGAGCAGCGCCGCAATAGCTACGATCGTTCTGCCGCCGAATACGAGGCCGGCGGAGAGCTCGCGGTTTTTCACCATGCGCTCGAATTTCTCCTGCAGCCATTTGAAAAACGGCGTACAGGCAAGCACGGCCACGACCAGGAAAAACAGATTATTCTTAAACGCCACGGTCACGGCATGAGAGGTAAACCCGTTCTTCTGGAACCCGAAGAACGCTGCCACGGCCGTACCGAGCTGGCCTACATTCTCGAAGCGGAAAATGAGCCAGCCGAAGTTGAACACCAGGATCGCGTAGATATGCGCAAGCACGGACGGCATGGATCCCTTCCCGCTTGCGGTCAGTTTGTTTTCTATCACGAGGAACACAAAATAGTAGAGTCCCCAGATCACAAAGTTTACCGTGGCACCGTGCCAGATACCGGTGAGCAGCCAAACCACCAGGAGATTGAAGATCTTTCTTCCCTCGCCCTTGCGGTTTCCGCCCAGCGGAATATAGACATAATCTCTGAAAAAACTGCTCAGCGAGATGTGCCAGCGTCTCCAGAATTCCTTCACGGATTTTGAGATATAGGGAAAATCGAAGTTTTCCGGATATTTGAATCCGATCATCTGCCCGAGCCCGATGGCCATATCCGTGTATGCGGAAAAGTCCAGGAACATCTGCAGCGTAAAGCATACGGAACCGAGCCAGATGCCGAGCGTCGGCATGCCGGAGATCGCCTCCGATTTCGGAAGCAGGTTATCCGCCATGGCACCTGCGTGATCGGCCAGGATCACCTTCTTGGCAAGGCCGATGCAGAAACGGTAGATGCCGTTTGAGAGCGTTGTGATCGAATACTTTCGCTTTCTCATATGCACGGCTACATCCCCGTAGCGCACGATGGGGCCCTGCAGCACATGGTGGAAGCAGGCCGTATAGAGGAAGAAATTGATAAAGCCCTCCTCCGCCGGAATCTTCTCCATGTAGACATCCGCCACATACGAGATCAGCTGGAAGATGTAGAACGAGAGCCCGAGAGGCATCACGATATTACTGAAAAAGCCCGCATACTTGAAGAAGGCGAGTCCGCCCGCAAGTACGATGACCGTGACCGCGAGAATGACCTTCTTTACAGCCGGTTTTCCCTCGCTGAGTGCGAGCATCAGACCGCTCACCCAGCCTACAAGCGTTGCGATGATAAGTACAAAGATCCCGCTCACACCGCCGAACGCATAGAAGATCAGCGAGAACAGGGCAAGTACGATATTCTCCGTCTTCACGCTGCCGCCTGTCAGGGTTGCCGCGAGATGATACACGATCATAAACACAGGCAGAAACAGCATGATAAAAAACATATTTGAAAACAGCATGATCATAAACCTTTCGTCAGATTTTTAAGCCACCTTATATCATAGCACATTTCTTTTGTATAGTCACGTTTATAATTACAGCGCAAGGTTCAGCTCGCTGCTCTTAAATGTGATCTTCGCCCGGATCAGCTTCACGCCGGCCGCTCCCACATACAGTCGAAGAAGTGCCGTGCGGCCGAAGCTTAAGAAATTCTTCGTCAGCGTCACAGGCTTGCCGCCCGTGCCGTTAAATGTAAAGGTCCCGAGCGGAGTCCCGTTGATAAACAGCGATACCGGAATCTGAGCAAGCTCCGTGAGCTCACTGCTGCCGGTAAGCGCAAACTCAAAGGTTCCCGTGCGCAGCATGTTGAGCGGGATCGCAAAGTTGCTTCCCTGCTTGGATTCCTTATAGGTAAGGTCGGTCTCGTAGCCCTCCTCCACATCCGTGAAGGTCATGGAAAGCATCTCCTCCGCCTCATCATCCTCCGGCCGATTTATGACCTTAACCTTCGCGGGCGCAAGATCGAGCGGCTTGTCAAAGGCATCGACGGTCGGGAAGTCCTTCTCCTTCGCCAGGCGTTTCATCGCCTCTGTCTTTTTTAGGAAGCGGCAGATGTTCGCCGCGGATCTTCTCAGGTTTGCGCGGTAGGTATGCGCTTCCTCGTCATCCTGCTTTAAAATGCGGAGGCTGTTTTCCATAAACTCGCCCTCACTCGGATGCGCCACGACCATAAAGACATCGTTCTGCGAGCCGACCATCAGCGTGTAGGCCTCATCCGCGGTAAGCTCCGCCTTTGTTCCCACATAGGCCCACCAGTCCGTCATCACCACGCCGACAAAGCCCCACTCCTCGCGCAGGATCCGGGTAGCCAGGTCATAGCTCTCCGTGGTCCGGATATTGTTCACGATACCGTAGGTCGTCATGATGATATCGCAGACTCTGTTCTTTACCACCATCTCGAAGCCCTTCAGGTAGATCTCGCGCATCGCGCGCTCACTGATCACGGAGTCCTGGGTTCTGCGCCCGGTCTCCTGATTATTCCCGATAAAATGCTTCGGCACGGCATACACGCCGTTCTTTTTGAGGCCCTTGGAAAAAGCGGTCGCGATCACGCCCGTCACATAAGGATCCTCCGAGAAATATTCAAAGTTTCTGCCGTTTAACGGATGCCTGTGGATGTTCATGCCCGGTCCGAGCAGGCAGTCCACGTGATTGACCAGCAGTTCCATGCCGGTGTAGGTAAAGAGCTCCTCCACCAGTGCTTCGTTCCATGTACATGCAAGCAGGGTTCCGTTCGGCAGGGAAAATGCTTTCACGCCGCAGTCCATGCGGATTCCGGAAGGTCCGTCCGCGCAACAGGCCGTAGGCAGCATGAGCTTTTCAAGCTCGGCCGTCACGGCACCGAAGCCCGACGCCGTACCGGGGGTAACTCTCGGACTGCCCATGCCCTCGCCGCTCACGATGGCGGTCAGGTCTTCGTCCGAAAGGTCATATACAAAATCATCCAGGGATCGGTTCTTTGTGATCACATCGCGGAAGCTGATATTCTTGATCCTCTGTCCGGCGATATCGCCGCGGAAGAAGTTTGCCGCGCGCGGTGTCTCCGTCTCCTGCGCAAGCGGAGCAGGCTCCGATCCCTGCGAAAAGGTTCCGTCACCGTTTGCAACCGGGCGAAGACGATCAAAGGCCGTTGTCGGCGCATAGGCAGAGGTCATCTGTTTCGTGATGATGGTCTCGGGGATCGTGAAGGCAGCCTCCCTCACGGCACTTCGCACGTCCGAGCCGATGTAGAGTTCATACTCTCCGGCTTCAAGCACATAGGCATACCGGTTGCCCGTCACACCGCTGTCATCGTAGGAGGCGAGGCTCCGAATGTCTAATTCGATAGACACATTCTCCGTTTCTCCGGGCGCAAGCTCCTTCGTCTTGTGAAATGCGATCAGGCTTCTCTCCGGCTGCCCCAGTTTGCCCTGCGGCTTCCTTGCGTAGATCTGGACAACCTCTTTGCCCGGACGCTCACCGATGTTCTTTACCTTGAGCAAAGCACGCACCGTAAAGCTCTCCGTGTCCGCCGTGATCTCTGTTTTCTCTATGGAAAAGGTCGTATA
>OMRF01000359.1 GCA_900313435.1 uncultured Lachnospiraceae bacterium
ACCCAGTTTGTATTTGCTTTGATGGACTCTTCCACGAATATGAAAAGTCTTCTTACGTTTACGTACTTGAAGGTCGAGTTGTTTGAAGCGGTACGTGCGCCCCAGACCCTTATTCCCTGTCCGGGGAGAGCCCTTATAAGGTTGATCCCCTCGGGATTCAGGATATCCTGCTCGTCCTTTGTATAATTGGTCTTAAGACCCGTGCAGAATACGGTCTCATTCGCCGGAGCCTTGTGGACGCCGCGAGCGATGTCCGTACGCGAATATACGCCTGCTACGGCACCTGACGGAGGTATGAAGCCGGGCTTTGAGCTTGCGCGGTCAAATACCTGGATCCAGGGATGATACATAGCCGCATAGGTCGAATCGATCATTCCGCGATACTTGATGAGGTCCTCTGTCTTCACATCATCTTCAGGCATGTCGATGATAGCGAAGCGATCCTTAAGGTTCTCGCACTGATTTACAAGGCCTACCACTACATCGGGAATGGTAACGCCGGGGATAGCCAGCATTGATACCATGGTGTTCTCAACGAAAGAAGCAAGACCGGTTCTCTGCCCGGGAGCCGCGTCCTCACCAAGGAAGGTCGCTGCGTTCACCTTTGAGATGTTTCCGTCGCTTCCGCCCTCAAGAAGGAAGGCGCCGCCGTCTGTATCCTCGCCAAGGATAGCTTCGATAGGGCTTTGCGCCTTTTCAGACTCAGCCACCTCGACCTCGATGATGTCGGATCCCGCTATCTTTGTTCCAAGGAACTCGGGAGCCTTGTTGTTGAGTGAAAGTCCCTCATAATTCTCAGCCTCATCACCTGCACGTACCCCAAGATTGAACTTTACTTCGTAAAGAACCTTCTTCGGGATAGCGTTCGCGTCAATAGCTGAATCAGGAACAGCTTCGTCAAAGACTATGGTGTTGTCGATTATGGTCTCGATGCCGTAATACTTTCCGTCAAATTCCACCACATCGCCCTCGCGGAAGCCTTCTGTCTTTTTCGCGATAAAGCCCACATCGGACTTCCCGATAAGCTGAAGTTTCTGCTTAGATACCTTTGTAAGAGTGATCTGGACCTTGTTTCCCCACTTTCCGGGATTCTTTGCCCTGAAAGTAACGGTGCCCATTTCCTTCTCAGCGCACTCAGCATCCTTCGGAGCGACTCTCATTACGAAGCATCTTGTCCCGCCGTTCACAAAGAACTGCTCAACGGACGCAGCCAGGTGCCTGTAGGGTCCGTATGTAAATTCCGATAAAAAGCCTCCGAACTGCTGTCTGAAGCTCTTGAATGATGTCACAAGCTTGGGAGCACCGACTACCGGACCCTTTTCAGCCATTCCGACGAAGCCGGCCGTGCTTGTTCCAACGCCTTCGATAGATCTGGGAGAATTATCGTATTCTTCTACATATACTCCCGGTGTAAAATACTCTGGCATAATTTTCTTCCTTTCGTCCTGTTAATGATTAAACCACATCTTTGGCCTGACCGGGGCTTACTATCTGTATCGTCCCGCCATAGGCACACTGCATTACCGCTCCCGTGCAAAGGCACGGTTTTCCTTCTATGATGACCTTCGGCGCATTGCTGGTCCACGGTCCCGCTGGAACCGGGGTGCATGGCATCGGAGTAAGGACTCCGAGAGCCGCCGCCGTAGCTGACGCCGTAGCGGGGTTCATCAAGGAACTGCAGAGCCCGAATGGGCCTATGTTTGTCATCGGAGCCGCGTCCGCGATAGTCGCGGTCATCGACCCTGAAGCAACTACCTTTGAGGAATTCGTAATCTTGATCGGTGCGGGAGCCGAGCCGAAGGGGCAAGATGAAGTTCCCGCCGAATTGATCATCTGTGGCAATTTTTACCTTCCTCTCTTGTAAGCCCTGGCCTTTCAGGCCAGATCCAACTTTTTCTTTGAGTTTCGAAGAGCGATAAGCTTGAATGCAGGTTCTGATCCTTCTTTTTCATATCTGAACAATACCGGCATTTCGCCCGAAGTATCGTCCCGTACCCGGAAAACATATTTCCCCTTCCCGGTCACTTTCCCGAAAATAATACGGTACAGACCTGCTCCCTTTTCGATCTCCGTTTGAAGCGGACTACCGATCTTGACCTTGTTCTCCGAGACTGCCGATTGAATCTCTACCTTTTCGTAGCTATCCTTGTTCGAATTCACGAAGCCGTACCAGATGTTTGAAAACAACGGCACTGACTTCTCCTCGGATAAAAGCGCCACCGTGAGGTCCCTCTCTTTGTAGGAAGAAAAGGTGTGTCTCGCTTCCCTATCGAGGCGTATGCCCTCAAGTGACCTAAGGCCTGAAACGGTACCGGAGAAACTTATGACCTGCCCGCCGACCCGAACATTCTCTGAAGGCATCAGGAATGCCGTGTGCGCGGGAACGCGCGGATCAAGCTCGGAATAGCGGATGTCGACATCATAGTCATCATAGCCCTTCACACGGATTCGCATAGGATGATCCTCCCTGCCCGTGTTCAGGAAGACATATATGCCCTCTCCACGGCTTTCCGGTCTCAATCTTTGCAAGCCACTGAAAAACTCAACGTCCCGTGTGCCGACAATCCTTCCCGTCGTCGTATCGATAAGATATACAACAAGATCAAGTTTTGCTCGAATGACAGCACACAATTTTTACATACCCTCCTCTCTTTGTTCTCCCGCGACGTGCAGATTGATCTCTGCTTCTGTGACACGGGGCGTATCGATCGTGATCTCGCTCGACAGAAAGACAGGGGCTGCCTTGTAAAAAAGGCTTATCTGGTAGGGCTTGTTTATAGCCTGCCATACCCTGACCTTCTCCTCCAGACTTATCTTCGCTTGCGACAGTACTATTGGAGGCTCCTGGGTGTCGAGCCAGCTCTGGAGCTGATTCGGCAGTACGGAATTGTTGTCGTTTACGATCTGTGCTGCTTTGCCGATGATCTTCTGAACATCGGGTGCTTTGAGGCCCATCTGACCTCCTCCGTTGATAAAAACCATATAATAAAGCTCAAAAGGCTTCGGAGGCTTTGAAAGCTGGGCTCTTCCTCTTCTGATCGTCGGGGGATAAGAGACCCCCGCTACCTCCTTGATGTCATAGAGGTAAAGCCCTACTATGTAATCCACGTCCTGGGACGCAGGAGACGAAATCTCTATGTTGTTTGGCGAGGGGATGGGCTCGGGACACATCTTCTCGCGAAGCACCTTGACAATATAGGCGCTGACATCGGAAATTATAGGATAATCAGCCATTATCTACCATTCTCCTCTTTCACGTGCTCACGACTGGCCTGTCATGGCATTTAACACTTCATTTACCCTGGGCTCCATAGCATCCGTGATCCCTACCGCATAATTCGAGCTGCCGAGATAATCACAGCTCACTCCGAAATAGCCTTCCGTGACATTCATATCCTCGTATACCTGGCTGTGCTGGAGTACGGGTCTGATCGCGATCCATATAGTCTTATCCTTTTGATACATCGTATCACGTCCGACAACCAACTCATAGGATGTGCTGGGTCCCGAAAGGATCGCCTCGGACTTTGAGTCGTTGTAGACATATCTGTAATCGGTTATATCCCCGACCGTCTTCAGGGAGACCCATTTAATACCGGCACTCGTATCCGCGGACTGACCCGTATATTTGGGATATATATATCTGTTGTGCTCGTCATTGTAAAGGGAAGACCCGAGAGTCCCGGCAAGCCTGCTGCAATTATTATATCCCTTATCTCCGAGCTCCGAGAGCACGGCACAAATAATAGCCTTTTCGGCATCTGTAAGAGCATTCCAGGAATTCTTTCCGAGAAAGCTCATGAGAAGCTTCAGAAGATCTTCATCGGACATTCCAGCGATATCATAGCCGCTACCACCTATCGAACCATTCACGAGGTTTGAGTCCTTTGCGTCTGCGATAGCATCATCAACAGCGTTCATGGTCCCGGCGTTCGCTCCCGCGTCAGAAAGAGCATTCTTTAAGTCGTTGAGCTGATCGGTCGCGCCTATGCCGCCAAGGGCTCCCATTATATTCTTCACGGAATCGGAATTGGGACCTTCTTCTCCTATAGCTCCGAGCGCATCGGAAAGAAGCTTGTCAGCGACCCCATTCGCGCCGCCGGAATCTTTGCCGGCTTCCGCGAGCCTCTTCTGTTCATCCTTGATCTTGTCATCTATGACTCCCAGCATCTTGTCGATCTTTGCTGCGCCGGCGAGGTCATTATTGTCAAGACAGGTGAGCTTGTCCTTCAAAAGATCGTTCTTTTCCTCCACCAGAGCATCAAGGTCGGACTTAAGCGAGTCATCACTGTTCTTGATGGAATCAGCCAGATCACGGAGCCATTTAATGTGGGCATTCAGCGAATTCACCGCCTTTGAATGAAAATCATCATTCGCTACGCTCGGTATTAGGTTCGAAGTCCAGGTGATCCTTTCTTCGGTATACTTCAGCGCGTCAGCAGCTGCCATTCTGTCCGTCTTTTCCTTGATAAAGAACTGAAGCTCAGCCCTCTTTGATTCCGCATCGCTCTCCTGTTCCTCAAGGATCGCGGAGGCACTGGCGGATGAGTTACCTGAGTCCAAGGCACTCAAATAGGCCGCTGAAGCTCCGGAAAGCACCGAAGTTCTATAGGCGCTCTCTCCGGGAGGTATCAGGTTTGAATCAAGTTCAGAAAGTTCTCCGTCCTTGTTCTTTACAGTTGAATCGGAGATCGCATAAATATATGAAAGACGCCTTACCGGATCAGCGGCACCGGAAGTCCCGGCATTTTCTATGACACTCTGGGA
>OMRF01000358.1 GCA_900313435.1 uncultured Lachnospiraceae bacterium
AGCGCCTTGCGGCGGTTCTTGGTGTCGAAGCTCTCGCAGACGGCCTTGATGGCCTCCTCCTGGTAATAGCGCCCGGCAATGTGCTTGTCCACCGTGATGTGCTTCATGGGCAGGCGCATCCGGCGCAGGTTGAACAGCTTTTCCAGATCCCGCTTGCTGTAGATGGTCGCCACCCGGCGCTCCGGATACTGCCCGTCGTCCATCCGGGTCTCAAAGCCGTTGGTCAGGAAGATCACAGGGCGGCGGCCATGCTGCTTCTCCAGCAGATCGGCATACAGCTTGGCCTGCTGACGGCCCTTTGCGGGGTCCACACAGGTGCGCTTGGCCTCGATCACCGCCAGGGGGCGCCCATCATCGCCGTAGAGCACATAATCGGCATAGCCCACCTCGCTGCGGTTGGGCATGCCGGGCAGCTCCACCTCGTCCAGCCAGTCCTTGCCCTTCGTCCAGCCGGCGTCCTCCAGCATGACGTCGATATAGAGCTTCCGGGTCTTGTACTCGGAGATTTCCAGCGGCTTGGGCGTATAAGTTTGCTGCTGTTCCTCGCGGCGGGCGGTCAGTTCCTCCCGCAGGGCGGCGTTCTCCGCCATCAGCTCCTGCAGCTGGGCTTCCGTCTCCGGCGGCACGACGGCCACCGGCGCGGCGGGGGCTTCCGGCAGGGACGGATCGAACTTCCCCGGGGTATAGTCGCTCCCGTAGCAGTAGGCCACGAAGTCCATGAACACCCACAGGTTCTGCAGGCAGAGCATGGCCTGTTCCTTCGTGATCCTCTTTCCGTCGTGGGCGGCGCTGTTGCCCACCCGGCGGATGTAGTCCAGCCGCCGCATGAGGTTGTCGTCCACGATGTCCCGGAATTCCTCCGTGCTCAGCAGCGATACCAGCTTGTCATCCCAGGGCATGGAAAGCGCGCTGTCCACGGAATACATCCATTTGACAGCGTTCTCCATGGCCCGCCGGCAAGTCATCACGCAGGCCGCCGGATCGATGGCGTAGATCTTTTCTGCCGCCACAGCAGCTTCCCCGAAAGAAGCAAAATCCGGGGAGGAGAGGAGATAATCGAAGTTGGTCATGGGATCACCTCGTTTATTAACTGCTCATGCTTAATCACTGGTAGGAATTTTTCGCGCGCGAATAACTTGCGAATAAGGCGCGAATTAATAATTTTTCTTTAGAGAGTAATTGGTGCCTCTGCCTTTCCCATTCTTAATAAGTATTTCATCACCACACATTTTTGAAAGAATGCGATATGCCTGGTCTTTATTGAAACCACAAAGTTGTTGAACTGTAGCCGAAGTTATAGATGGCTTTTGAGTTAAATACTCTTGAATTCTGCTTTCTGCTTGAATTTGTGATATTGTTTTATCGACGATGTATGCAACGTCTGACTTAACAGCTTCATAAACTCTGGCTGTTAGCATATACTCTTTTCCGGATGGTTCAATAAGTCCATAGGTGCGAAGCTGTTCTAATTCTCTATGTGCAACACTATTGGATTCTTGAATCAGATTAGAGGTCTCAATAAGTTTAATTTTTCGATGGTCATATAAATAACGTAGTATCATCAATTTGGGCAAACTGAATAGGTGCCCAAGACGATCCTGCTCTTCGGCAACAAACTTTACAAACCCCTTATTCTCAATTGTGCTATAAAGCGTTAAACGAATAGACTCAGGCGCGGCTGAATATTCAGGGTAAGGTTTGCCATCGATTAACATACTGCGAAACATGATATCCACGCCTTGCCCTGACCGCTGAACATATTTAAGTCGCTGCAACGTTAATGCAATTAGCCTGTTACGAGGAAACGACTGATGGGTTATAATGTTATTCACCGTGATATCATCAGGAAAGCCTCCGGGATTCTCTATTACAATTTTCCCTGGATAATGTCGAATATAAATTGGCGCAGGGCTGTCATAAGATCTGTGAGTAAGAGCATTTAATAACGCTTCTTGAAAGACCGCATCCGAAAATGCATATACTTCCAAGCGGAATAAGCCAACTTGTATGTTGATTAGTTTATTATAAGCTTTTATTCTTTCCTGCAGAGTATCCAATATTTTGATAAGAGGGAACTGCATGTCCAGACGGTTATCATATTCAATCTGCTCGTCGCTACTGTAGTGCAAATAAATCACTTCTGCTTGAGGGATATATTCGCGTATTACTTGGGCCTTTCCCGCAAAGAGGAGTCCTGCAACTGTGATCTGTATTCTTTTTTCTCCTTTTTGTATCAATTCAAGATTGTCAAGAAACGTTATGTCATCCATATCCGGCAAAGTTGAAGTTGAATCAGTGATTCTCAGTTTTTCCTTTAACCGGTAAACTTCCATATGATCAATTGCGCTTTCATCCAGTTCTTCAATAATTCGAGATGAAAAGTCCATTGTTTCTGTTATCTTATATGTCTCAGAAACGGGAAAAAAAGGCTTAGAGGTTTTCCCTAAACGACGAAAATATACTCCAGTTGATGTTGCAACCGGAATTGATACCGCATCTACTGAAATAACAAAAACAGAGCCTTCATCAGTCCCAACCAATTCAATATCGGTAAATAAACTTGGCTTGGTTCCGTTATAAATTGTATCCATTAAGTCCTGGCTGGTTTTGGTTGTCGGACATCCTGTAATACTACCATCATTCTCTACACCCAACAAGCATTTTCCGCCCCGTGCATTTGCTAAGGCCACCGCACTTTTTATTGCCAAATCTTTGATTTCATTGTAGTTTTTACACATGATCCAAGATTTGAATTCCAAAGTCACCGATTCCCCTTCATCAATGAGTTTACGCAATTGCTTTTCATGCATTGTGGGAGCCTCCTGTCACTTATCAAGTCTTTTTTATTCGCGCAGAATTCGCGCGCGAATAAAAT
>OMRF01000354.1 GCA_900313435.1 uncultured Lachnospiraceae bacterium
AGGACAAAGACCGTTATAATACGGTCTACGCGAAATTCGACGGAAGCGCTGCAGCGCCTACGGCAGGACTTCATTTCACGGAAGATATCCTGTCAGACATCAGAAAGAAGGGCGTTGACGTCGCTGAAGTCACGCTGTCTGTAGGACTCGGCACCTTTCGGCCGGTGAAGTGCGAAAGGGTTGAGGAGCACCATATGCACTCAGAAAGCTTTGTTGTTTCAGAGACAGCAGCAAAGCTCATCAATTCCGCAAAGGAAAGAGGAGACCGTGTGATATGTGTCGGTACCACCTCGCTTCGTACTTTAGAAGCCGCTTCGGATGAGAACGGCCGTCTTTCTGCCTGCGATGGCGATACCGATATCTTCATCTATCCCGGTTACAGCTTCAAGGTCTGTGACTGCCTTATCACGAATTTCCATCTCCCGAAATCGACACTCCTGATGCTGGTGTCGGCACTGGCAGGAAGTGATAATATAAAAAAGGCTTATGAAGAGGCAGTGAAGGAGAAATACAGATTCTTCTCCTTCGGGGATGCCATGTTCATACATTGATCAAAAGAGGATTTTATCATGACAGTAGACAGCATTTCGTTTCCGAATCTCCACATTACCTTTCCCTATGTTCCGAAGACCATAACCGTATTTGGCTTTGATATAGCCATCTATGGCATCATCATGGCTAGTGGAATGATACTTGCCGGGATATTTGTTCTCTTTGAGGCAAAGCGGCTGAAATTAAAGCAGGATGATTATCTCGATCTCATCATATGGGGCCTGATTGGCGGTATTGTCGGCGCGAGGCTTTATTATGTTGCATTTTCGTGGGATGACTACAAGGACAATCTCCTTCAGATATTCAATCTCAGAGCCGGAGGATTGGCGATATACGGCGCGGTGATAGGCGGAGTGCTGGCGGGCTTCATTGTCTGCAAGGTTCGCAAAATGAGCTTCTTCGGCTCCGCGGATATGGCCGCCTTCGGACTTCTGATAGGACAGGTCCTCGGAAGGTGGGGAAATTTCTGCAACAGGGAGGCCTTTGGAACCTATACGAACGGCCCCTTTGCGATGCTGATCCCCATAGATATGGTGAACCGTACACAGGATATCACGGATGAGATGTTCCAGAATGTGGTGACAGTGGACGGGATAAGCTGTATCAGCGTGCATCCCACTTTTCTGTATGAGTCTCTATGGAACCTCGGCATCCTCATCTTTCTTCTTCTCTACAGATACAGAAAGAAGTTCAACGGAGAACTGTTCTTCCTCTATCTCGGACTATATGGAGCCGGGAGAGCGTGGATAGAAGGGCTCCGCACCGATCCTCTCCTGATCGGGAACACCAATATCCGCGTTTCCCAGGTCCTTGCCCTTCTGCTTGTGTTCGGAAGTGCTGTCTTCCTTGCCTTTAACTACACGAAGATAATTAGAAAGAAGATGGAGCCGCTTCCGCCGACCACCACTCTCAGAAAAATGAAACAAATGGAAAAAGAAAATATTGTGAAAGATGCACAAGAAAATGACAAAGACACAACACCTTGATGTCTCAATAGAATAAACCACCATATATTGTTTGGGAAGGCTCTCCACCGTGCTTGATGCGCTGGAGAGCCTTTATTTTTGCCATTTTCTTCTTGCTATAAAGGGAACATTGGGGTATAGTACCAATTGTGTGGGGGAAAGTGGAGGATTGTGGTAGATTTTCCCATCAGCCTCTCCCTTTTTAAAACAAGCTTCGGAAAGGAGGATAAGCTTTTGTTCACTGGTCAGTACGTGCACTCGATCGATGAAAAAGGAAGGCTTATCGTTCCTGCAAAGCTTAGAAGCGAGCTTGGAGAAAGCTTCTACGTCACAAGGGGGCTTGATAACTGCATATTCTGCTACTCCAGAAGCGAATGGGAGAGCATAGTGGAAAAGTTCAAGGAGGCAAATCTTACTTCCGAGAGCGGAAGAAGGTTTTCAAGATTCTTCTTTGGCAGCGCCTCCCTTACCGAAAGTGACAAACAGGGCAGGATCCTGATCCCTCAGCCCCTCAAAGAATGGGCGGGACTTAAAAAAGATGTGGTCTCCGCAGGGATACTGAACCGCGTCGAGATATGGGATAAGGACAGCTGGGATAAGAACAATGATTTCGGCGATATGAACGGTATAGCCGAGCAGATGGCCTCTCTAGGAGTGGCGATATGACGGAGGAAAGAGAGGATTCTTTTTCCCACGTTCCGGTCCTTCTAAATGAGGTGATCGAAGAACTGAACATCAAAAGCGACGGGATCTATCTGGACGGAACACTCGGGGGCGGCGGACATTCGTTTGAGATCGCAAAAAGGCTCAAAGAGGGCGGGAGACTGATAGGTCTGGATCGGGATGATGAAGCGATAAGAGCTGCAAAAGAAAAACTTTCCGGCTTTTCAGATCTTATAACGATAGTACGCGAGAACTATGGAAGCATAAAGCGTGTAGCAAGGGAACTTTCGATCGAAGCGTTTGACGGGATACTGCTGGATCTCGGAGTTTCATCCCATCAGCTTGATGAAAACAGCAGGGGCTTTTCTTATTCGGATGACAACTCGCCGCTTGACATGAGAATGGACAGGAGAGACGAAAAGACAGCGGAGGATATACTGAACTCTTATCCAGAGGAAGACCTTGAAAGAGTTATAAGGCTTTACGGCGAGGAAAAGTTTTCCCGTCAGATCGCGGCAAACATAGTAAAGACGAGGGAAAAGGAAAGGCTGAAAACCTCCGGACAGCTCAATGATATCATCAGGAAAAGCATCCCGGAGAAGTTCAGAAGGACCGGAGGAAATCCTTCAAAGAGGACGTTTCAGGCGCTTCGGATAGAGGTAAATGACGAGCTTTCGGTTCTTGAAGACAGTATTGAAGATATGGTAGACCTCCTTTCCGACAAAGGGAGACTTTGCATAATAACCTTCCATTCGCTGGAGGACAGGATAGTGAAGGAAGGGTTCAAAAAGAATGAGGATCCGTGTATCTGTCCTCCGGATTTTCCGGTCTGCGTCTGCGGAAGGAGATCCAAAGGAAAGGTACTCACAAGAAAGGCGATAATTCCCGGCCAGGAAGAACTCGTCTCAAACAAAAGAGCAAAGAGTGCGCGTCTTCGGGTTTTTGAGAGAAGACTGTAGCAAAAGAAGATCTTTGCATGGCGATCAAAAGGTGGTGTGTGATGCAGGAATACAGCGCGTATTATTATGAAGAGGGATCTCTTGCGCGTAAGGTTGAGATCTCTGAAGCTCCCTCCCGTGAAGAAAGATTAAGGGAAAGGGAAAGACAGGAAAGGGAAAAGCGGCAAAGGATCGCAAAGAACAGGAAAAGGCAGCTTAAAGCCTTAAGGAGACAGGCACTTATCTTTTCAGTTGCCGTGGTCATGATCGCCGGAGTCTTTGCCAGCTACGTGCATCTCCAGACCAGTATCGGAAAGAGCAGGAGCAACATCAACAATCTGAAGGAGCAGATCACTGTACTGAAGGCTGACAACAGCGCGATGAAAAACAGGATAGCGACTTCCCTGAACTTAAACTCCATCAAGGAAAAGGCTATGACTCAGCTCGGGATGGTTTATGCTGACACCGACCAGATAGTGTATTATAATATGCCGGACGATGATTATATGAATCAGATTGAGCCGGTAAAGTGAGAAAAAAGAAAAATAAAGATCAAAAAAGAATGTTAAAAAGAATGCAGAGGCGGCTCTCTATTTCGTTTGTCGCTGTCTGCGTTCTTTTTGCGCTGCTCACCATAAGGCTCATGTTCATAGAAAGGACAAGCGGCGAGCGCTACGAGAAAAAGGTTCTTTCACAGCAGGAATATGACAGCACGATAATCCCATATCAAAGGGGAGATATCACGGACCGTAGAGGCACCGTGCTTGCAACAAGCGTAGATGTCTATAATGTGATATTGGATTCGAAGGTCTTAAACTCCGTAAAGAAGACCAATGAAAAGAACAAAAAAAATACGGATATCATCGAGACGACCCTTCAGTATCTTTCATTTGTCTTCCCGGATATTGATATCGAAGAAGCAAGAAAGACCATCGTGGAGAGGCCTGACAATCAATACTATGTCCTTAAAAAGCACGCCACCTATGATGAGATGAAGAACTTTTCCACTCTTGCTTCCGACAAGGAAACGAAGAACAAGATCGCCGGAATATGGTTTGAAAAGGAATATGTCAGGGGCTATCCCTATGGTTCCTTCGCCTCCAGTGTGATAGGTTTCGTTTCTTCCGACGGGAACGGAGTGACGGGACTTGAGAACCGCTACAACAGTACATTGAACGGCATCAACGGTCGAAGCTACGGTTATGTTGACGAAGAAAGCACGGTGGCGCAGACCGTGATAGAAGCTGTGAACGGGAATACCCTGGTTTCCACACTTGACATGAATGTCCAGACCATAGTTGAAAACGAGATCAAGGCATGGAATGATACCAGGATCAACGAAGAAAACAATGCCCGCTTCGGAAGCAAGAATACCGCGGCTCTGGTCATGGATCCTTCAAACGGAGAGATCCTCGCTATGGCGACCTACCCGACTTTTGATCTGAACTCCCCCAGGGATCTTTCCGCTTTTTACTCAGAGGAAGAGTATAAAGCACTTACCTCGGAGGAGCAGTTTAACGCGCTTAATACCATCTGGCAGAATTACTGCGTGAGCCATTCCTTTGAGCCGGGCTCAACCTTCAAGCCCTTTACCATCGCTGCGGGGCTTGAGACAGGCACTGTAAAGGGCGATGAGGTCTTTGAATGTGATGGTGGAGAGCAGATAGGACCTGATTATGTAAAATGTATGCTTACCCATGGGCAGCTTGATGTTAAGCAGTCTCTCGAACAAAGCTGTAATGATGCCTTGATGCAGATGTCCTATGCCATAGGCGCGGAAAACTTTTCTAATTTTCAGCATCTGTTCGGCTTCGGACAGAGGACGGGCATAGATCTTCCGGGTGAAGCGAGAACCGATACTCTGATCTATTCGAAGGAGGATCTCGGCCGCACGATAAACATAGCGACAAATTCCTTCGGACAGAATTTTAACGTTACCATGATCCAGCTGGCGAGCGCCTTTGCCTCCATCGTAAATGGCGGAAATCTTTACAAACCCCATATGGTAAAGTCTATCGTGGATCCTTCAGGGAATACGCAAAAGACCTTTAGTCCTGAAATAGAAAAAAAGACTTTATCTCCCGAGGTTTCCGAAGAGTTAAAGACAATGCTTCGGGCAGTAGTGGAGGAGGGAACCGGTAGCATCGCAGGGGTTCTGGGCTATGACATAGGAGGAAAGACAGGAACGGCCCAGAAACTTCCGAGGTCAGAAGGGAAGAATCTCGTATCCTTCATAGGCTATGCTCCGCAGGAGGATCCGAAGGTACTCATATATGTGGTGGTCGATGAGCCAAACGATCCCGATCAGGCACATTCAGTCTTTGCACAGGAGATAGCGCACAACATCCTGGTTCAGATCCTTCCGTATCTGAACATCGAAAAGACTGATCCGACACTGTTTGATGAGAAGATTGAATACACATCCATGTTTACGAAGATAGATACAGAGGGTACTGTAAACGTTGGAAATAATGCTGAAGAGGGCG
>OMRF01000393.1 GCA_900313435.1 uncultured Lachnospiraceae bacterium
ACGTACATCCATGCCATTTTCAGTATTTATAAGCATTGACCTGTTTCTATCCAGTTTAAGGTCTCCCGATACGAGATTTCCGGTATCATCTGTCTTCTGCATGTTATTCCTGCGAAGCAAGGCTCTTACCCTTGCCAGGAGCTCTTTTGTCTCAAAGGGCTTTGTAAGGTAATCATCTGCTCCGCTATCCAGGCCACTCACCTTATCATCAGTATCTGCTCTCGCAGTGAGCATTAAGATGGGAGCCTGTATTCCCTCTCTTCTCACAGTTCTGGCTATGTCAAATCCATTTATTCCGGGGAGCATAACATCAAGAATAAGCAGATCATATATGCCGCTTCTTGCAGCATCAAGTCCACTTATTCCATCTGCAAACGCATCTGTATCATATTTTTCCTGCCTGAGGATTTCGCATAATGCCTCGGACATTCTCTTTTCATCTTCAACAAGCAATATTTTCATGGAATACCTCTGTGATTAAATATATTCCTATTGTACCAAAGTATCCTTGAAGAAATATTGAAATCTAAAAAAGGAGCATCCTGATTTTTGGCATCTCCTATATTCAAAGCTTTTTCCCTCCGGAGCGCAGCCGGAAGATCATGGGCAGATTTCACGGGATCGGAGCGAATCTAGCAGGGGCGCTTCTGGGAACCGTGACCCCGTTCTGTTCCTGTTCATCTATTCCGATCTTTATGGGGTTCACGAGCGCAGGACTTCCCCTTGGGGTGACATTTTCATTTCTGATTTCGTCCCCTATGGTGGATCTGGGGAGCCTTGTGCTGCTGATGAGCATCTTTGGTATTAAAGTGGCAATTATCTATGTGGTACTTGGACTTGTGATTGCCGTAATCGGCGGCACTCTGATCGAGAAGCTCCATATGGAAGACCAGGTAGCAGACTTCATTCGCAACAGCCGCAGCAGCGTGGATATTGAGGCCCCGGAACTTACTGTCAGAGACAGGATCATATATGCAAAGGACCAGGTCACATCTACTCTTCAGAAGGTATTTCCTTATATCCTGATCGGCGTAGGTATCGGTGCAGTGATTCACAACTGGATCCCGGAAAGCTGGATTCAGTTGGTCCTCGGCAGTAACAATTCGTTCGGAGTAATACTGGCAACACTCATCGGGGTACCGATGTATGCGGATATCTTCGGGACGATCCCGGTGGCAGAAGCCCTGCTGTCAAAAGGGGCGTTGCTCGGGACCATCCTCAGCTTTATGATGGCAGTCACAACGCTCAGTCTGCCTTCTCTCATCATGCTTAAGAAGGCAATCAAGCCTAAGCTGCTTGGAGCATTCACTGCCATTTGTACGGTTGGGATCATCATTGTCGGATACTTATTCAATGCCATTGCGCATTTACTGGTCTGAAGGGAGGAAATTCAATGGAAAAACCGAAAGTAGCATTTATCTGCGTTCATAACTCATGCCGCAGCCAGATTGCGGAAGCACTGGGCAGGCACCTTGCGTCTGATATCTTTGAGAGCTATTCAGCCGGAACGGAAACAAAACCCAGGATCAATCAAGATGCGGTCCGGCTGATGAAGAAGATCTATGGTATCGACATGGAAAAAACGCAGTACAGCAAGCTTCTGTCAGAGATCCCTCCCGTAGATGTGGTTATTACAATGGGATGTAATGTGAGCTGCCCGTATCTTCCCTGCAGGGAAAGCTTTGACTGGGGGCTGGATGATCCCACCGGATCGGATGATGAAGTTTTTATCGAGACGATCGGAAATAGCCATGCGAAGATCATAGAACTTTCACAGTACTTGGCACAGTAAAAGGGCGGATACAGGTTCAGCCTGTTCCAATACAAATTCATTCAGGAGGATAAAAGAAATGAATATCAAGGTTTTAGGCGGCGGCTGCAGCAGATGTGAAGCGCTTCTCAAGGCTGCTAAACAAGCAACGGCAAACAAAGGTATCGAAGCGGAGATTGAGTATATCACAGACATGGAGAAAATCATGAATTACGGTATCATGAGTATGCCGGCTTTGATGATCGATGATAAGCTCGTATCCGCAGGCAAGGTCCTTAAGACTGCAGAGATCGAAAAATACTTCTGATTCAGATTCGTTTGTTAAAAATCGCACCTGATGATACATATCAGTCTTTCACATACAGTGAGAGGCTGATTTTTTATGCTCAAGAACAGGAGGTAAACGTATATGAGCAATGCA
>OMRF01000350.1 GCA_900313435.1 uncultured Lachnospiraceae bacterium
ATCATGAAGCAGACATAGGGAAAGAAGCAGCCGCCTATATAGGCCATGTCATTTGCGAGTATGGCAAAGCCGCGGTCTATGGCTATGGGAAGTCCGAGATAACCTAAGTTTGCTATGGCGATCAGGGCGTAGACTGTGACATGGTAGCCGTTGCTCCGCCTTTTTCGATAAAGAAAAAAACCGAAATTAATGAAGGCGAAGACAGTACAGAGCATATAATAAATGACTGTTGAGTAATAAACCATTTGGCGATCTCCTAAAAACAAACAACTATAGGATTATATCATATACATATTATAGAGAAAAGTCGCTTGCGAACCATAAAGTAAAAGACTATAATACCTCATTGTTTGCCGCTTTAAAGCGATAAAGTGAAATTGGGAGGATCAAAAAAATGGCAATCAAGATCGTATTATTGATCATCTTCTTTTTCGTGATGATAATGATAGGCGTCGCGACGAGGAAGAAGGCAAATTCCGTTGAGGGCTTCGTGCTGGGAGGCCGTTCTGCAGGTCCCTGGCTTACGGCTTTCGGCTACGGAACATCTTATTTTTCGGCGGTGGTCTTCGTCGGCTACGCCGGACAGTTCGGCTACAAGTACGGAGTCTCCGCGACCTGGGCGGGTATCGGAAATGCCGTTATAGGCTCGCTTTTGGCATGGCTCATTCTCGGCCGCCGCACAAGGGTAATGACGAAGCACCTTGATTCACAGACCATGCCGGACTTCTTCGGAAAGCGCTTTGACTCAACTTCGCTGAAGATCGCGGCCGCCCTGATCTCATTTATATTCCTTATTCCTTATACAGCCAGTGTTTACAACGGCCTTTCCCGCCTCTTCAAGATGGCTTTTGACATCCCTTATGAGGTCTGCGTCATAGTGATGGCGGCGCTGACCTGTATCTACGTGATCCTGGGCGGCTATATGGCAACGGTTGTGAACGATTTTGTCCAGGGAATAATAATGCTCTTTGGTATCACTGCGGTGATAGTTGCCGTGATCAAGTCAAACGGCGGCTTTATGGAATCACTGACTACGCTTTCGCAGTATCCGTCAGACCTTGCGGTTTCCGAGGGAATGCAGGGAGCCTTTACCTCCTTCTTCGGGCCGGATCCTCTAAACCTGCTCGGCGTCGTGGTCCTTACATCCCTAGGTACCTGGGGGCTTCCGCAGATGGTCGGAAAATTCTACGCCATCAAGGACGAGCGCTCTATCAAGGCGGGAACCATTATCTCTACGATATTTGCCATAGTTGTGGCGGGAGGCTGCTATTTCCTCGGCGGCTTCGGAAGGCTGTATTCCGAGAATCCCGCGATATACTCAGAGAGCGGCTCTGTGGCTTATGACGCCATAGTACCTACCATGCTATCGGGACTCCCCGATATCCTGATAGGTATAGTGGTTGTGCTCGTGCTCTCGGCGTCCATGTCCACATTATCTTCACTGGTGCTCACCTCCTCGTCTTCGGTGACCCTCGATCTTGTGGCTCATGTCCGTCCGAACATGACAGAAAAGTCAAAGGTTCGCATGATGAGGCTGTTTCTGGTATTCTTCATCGTGATCTCCGTGGTGCTGGCACTGAATCCGCCCACCTTTATCGCGCAGTTAATGGGCTATTCCTGGGGCGCTCTCGCAGGCTCCTTCTTAGCCCCTTTCCTCTACGGGCTTTACTGGAAGAGGACCACAAAGGCCGCTGTCTGGGCCTGCTTCATCGCCGGTGTTACGATCACGGTGACAAATATGATCTTCCACTATATCGCGTCTCCGATCAACGCTGGTGCGCTCACGATGCTTGTAGGGCTTGTGATAGTTCCCGTGGTGTCCCTCCTTACGCCGAAGCCTGATAAGGAAAAGATCGACAAGATCTTCTCCGGTTACAAGGAAAAGGTCACGATCGAAAAGCAGTACTCCCTTGAGGAGGATGAAAAGCAGGCTTCAGGAAGCTGATATCGGTATAAAAGACGGAGAGGAATTGATTTTCCTCTCCGTCTTTGTTATTATTCTGTTTCGCGAAAGAGCGGTGCGCGGGCGCTGCCCGGAGCGATCCGGGGAGAGGAAAGTCCGGGCTTCAAAGAGCAGGATGCCGGCTAACGGCCGGCGGGGGTGACCCTAGGGAAAGTGCAACAGAAAATATCACGCCGATGGATCTTTGATCACAGGTAAGTTTGAAATGGCAGGGTAAGAGCCTACCGCGTTTGGGGTAACTCAAACGGCAGTGTAAACCCCATCCGAAGCAAGACCAAAACGAAGTGTTGACGCTGCTCGCCGAGCTTCAGGTAGGTTGCTTGAGGCTGCTTAGGCAGTCCTAGATAGATGTCCGCGCGCGACAGAACCCGGCTTACAGCCGCTCTTTCTTTATTTTCAGGAAAAGGATATGCGAAACTTTTTTTCAAGGATATTCTACGGAAAAAACGGGATCGACGGTCTTGGCATATTTACGTGGATAGCGACGATAGCCCTTGCGATAGCCGTCGTTTTCTCCCACAATGTGGTCGTATATATAGTATTTGCGGCTCTCTTCGCGCTGTCTGTCTTTCGGCTGCTCTCAAAAAATATCGCGGCAAGACAGAAGGAAAACCGTTTCTTCATGAATATTATCAATAAATTCCGCATTCCTTCAAAAGGGCAGAAGGATGTGAACGCGACTTTTAAGGATGTCACCGAATACAAGCTTTTTACCTGCCCGAACTGCGGACAAAAGGTCCGGATCCCGAAAGGGCATGGCGCTGTGGAGATCATATGCCCGAAGTGCAAAAACACCTTTTCGGGAAGGTCTTAAAGAGAAATGTTTGGCTTTGTAAACGCAAATCCAAAAAGCCTCTCAGATGAAGAGAAGGCCACATATCAGGCGTTTTACTGCGGGCTTTGCAGGGAACTCAAAAAGCGCGGCGGGAAAAAATGCGAGATACTGTTGAATTATGACACGGTCTTTCTCGCACTCCTTCTCTCAGGACTCTATGAGCCGCCGGAACAAAGCTTTGAGTTTAATTGCATGATCCATCCCATCAAAAAGAGGGAAGCCTTTGAAAATGAATACATCTCCTATGCCGCGGACATAGACATCATCCTTTCTTATGAGAGCATCAAAGACAGGATCCACGATGGGGCGGGAGCTGCCATGAAGCGGCTTTTGAACTCGCTTTCCGGTATATACGAAGAGGCAGCGGGAAGGTACGAACCGAAGGCAAAGGCCGCCGCGGAGTGCGTTGAAAAGACGACCCGTTCCGAAGATGAGGATGAAAAAGATGTAGATCTTCTTTCCTCCTATACCGGCGAGATGCTTGGCGAATGCTTCGTAATGAAAAAGGATGAGTTCTCGGAAAAACTGTTTTCCCTGGGCTTCTATCTCGGGAAATATATCTATCTCCTGGACGCCTATTATGATTATCTCGGTGACAGGTCAAGGAAGAGGTATAATCCGCTGCTTCAAATGGGCTTTTCGAACTTGTCTGACATGACAGACTATGTTGAGCCAATACTTGATTCATATATCAGGGAGGCGGCAAAGGCTTTTGAACATCTTCCCGTGCTAAAGTTTTCCGGGATCATCAGGAACATACTCTACAGCGGTGTCTGGAGCCGTTTCAATATTGCAAAGAAAAGGTATCTTTCGAAGGAAAAGAAAAAATAATGGATCCTTACAAGATACTCGGAGTGTCAAGAAGTGCCTCCGATGATGAGATAAAAAAAGCATACAGAAATCTTTCGAGACGTTATCATCCCGATGCGAACCTGAACAATCCGAACAAGGATGCTATCGAGGAAAAGTTCAAGCAGATCAATATCGCTTACGATCAGATAATGAACGAAAGAAAGGGAGGAGCGGGCTATTATAATTCCGGCCGCGGTCCCGGTTCGTCTTATGGTTATCGTCAGGCGGGCTTTTCTGATGATTCGGCATTCGGAGGCTTTTCCGATGCTTTCAGAAGAAATAATGAAAGCCAGCAGGCGGGCATCTCACCCGAGATACAGGCGGCTGTGAACTATATCAGGAACGGCAGGTATCAGGAGGCTATGCATGCCCTTCTTGAGGTTCCAGAGAATGAGAGGAACGGAACCTGGTTTTATCTTGCTTCGGCAGCGTCTCAGGGTATGGGGAATATGGCAAATGCCCAGAGCTTTATCAGTCGTGCCATACAGCTTGAACCCAACAATCCGACATTCAGGGAGTTTTCCGAAAGGCTCAATAATATCAACACGGGCGGTTGGTATGAGACAGGGCGCGCAGCATACGGGAATCCTTACGGAAGCAGTAATTCCAGCTGGTGCGCGGATCTTATCTGTATGAACATCATGTGCTTCTGCTGCAGGTGCTAGGCGATTATTACTGCACGTAGGCTGTTTCGCAATATTTGCACCGGTAGGTCTCGGTAGCAGGATCCGAAAGAAAGAAGACCTGATCCAGTTCCTGCTCTATTGAAGTGATACAGCGCGGGTTTTTGCATTTTATGACGTTTTTGATCTCCTTCGGGAGAGAGAGCGTGCGCTTTTCTATTATTTTGTCGTCTTTTATTATGTTTACGGTGATGTTGTGATCTATGTATCCCAGTATATCAAGGTCTATGGCATCAACCGGACACTCTACCTTGATGATGTCCTTTTTTCCCATCTTGCTTGAGACCGCGTTCATGATGATGGCGACGGTTCCGCGGTTCAGCTTGTCCAGTTTCAGATCGTGATATATGCGAAGGCTCATTCCTGCCTTGATGTGGTCGAGCACGTAGCCTTCCTGTATCCCGCTTATGTTCAGCATTATCCTACCTCCCTTACATCAGACCTTAATTTCCAACAGTGTCAGGATAAGCGCCATCCTGATGTATACCCCGTACTGCGCCTGTCTGAAATAGGCTGCCCGCGGATCCTCGTCTACTTCCACGGAGATCTCGTTCACCCGGGGGAGGGGATGGAGTACGAGCATGTTGTCTTTCGCGAGGGTCATCTTCTTTTTGTCAAGGATGTAGAAGCCCTTCATCCGAAGATAATCTTCCTCGTTGAAGAAGCGTTCCTTCTGAACTCTTGTCATATAGAGGATATCGAGAGAGGGCATTGCTTCCTCAAGCTTGATCACCTCTTCAAAGGGGATATTGTTTTTGACAAGGACATCTTCTCTGATATAGTCCGGAACACGAAGCTCAGGAGGGGAGATCAGGATGAACCGGATATTCGGATAGCGTATCAGGGCGTTTATCAGAGAGTGGACGGTGCGGCCGAATTTCAAGTCACCGCAGAGTCCTATGGTGAGATTTTCTATCTTTCCGTCGAGGGAACGTATGGTGAGAAGGTCGGTGAGGGTCTG
>OMRF01000349.1 GCA_900313435.1 uncultured Lachnospiraceae bacterium
CGGAGTGAGTTCTAAGGGTCAATCATGCGTAGCAGTTCATATGCTTCATCAGCGCTTCGAAGGTTTCGTCTGAGAGGTCGTGCTCTACCTTGCAGGCATCCTCCCTCGCGACGGCTTCATCTACGCCGAGTGATATGAAAAATTTTGTGAGAACCTTGTGGCGGTTGTATATCTTTTCGGCTATCTCCATACCGCTTTCGGAGAGGGTGATGAAGCCGGACTTGTCCATTGAGAGATAACCGTTCTCGCGGAGGTTCTTTACGCTGTAGCTTACTGACGGGCGGGCCACATTCAGGCGGTCTGCGATGTCAACCGATCTGATATAGCCTTTCTCCTCCTTAAGCATGAGCATTGCTTCAAGATAATCCTCTGCGCTTTTTCTGATAACCATAGGTTTGTCCTCCGGGTATTTTGAAATATCTTTTGCTGTACTATAACATTTCTTAAATAAAATGAACAGGAAATAGTTTCTTCAAACATTTGCAAGCCTATTTTAACTAAAAATAATTAAAAAAGAATCCCCGAATGTGTTAAAATAACTTGTTGCTGCGGAGGTTATTTTATGGATCTTTTACGTAAGCTGAAAAAACGCATATTCGGTGCAAAGGAAGAACTCAAAGCGGTTGTTGGAAGCTATGACGAGTGGACGAAGAAGTATTTTCCCGTCATGAAACGAAAAGTGTCCGAAGCGCTTAAAGAAAGATCCGGTGCTCGCAGGATCGATCTCATCAGGGTCGATTCAAAAGACATAGGGTGGCTTAAAAGAGCAAATGACAGGGCAAAGGAGTCAGAGGCAGAGTATATCACTTTTCAGGAGAAGAACTTTTCGGAAGGTCCCTTTTTTGCTGCAATAAGGACGGCTGCAAAGGAAGACCCCGATGCTGTACTGATATATACAGACTCCGACAGGATCGGATCTGACGGGAAGTACTATGAACCATCCCTGAAGCCTGATATTTCCCCCTGTTATCTTTGTTCCTACGACTATATAGGAAGGGCCTTCGCTGTGAAAAGGAGCGCTTTCATGGAAGCGGGGGGCCTTGATGAAGCCTTTTCGGAAGATATTGATGCGGCGCTTCTTGATCTAAAGTTCAGGCTTCTCGAAAAGGGCAGAGTCCTTCACTTTCCGGGAGTTTATTATCACAGTGCATCATCCGGTGAGCGGATCATAAGCTATGAGGCCGGAAAGAGTGCCGTATCAGGGTATTTTAAGCGAAAAGGCATAGATGCGGATATTGAAAGGGGAGAAGCAGAGGGTACCTTCTCAATCCGTATAAAGCCTCCTTTTGAGCCCCTTGTCTCTGTGATCATCCCGAACAAGGATCATATCGACGAGCTTGAAAAATGCTTGGAAAGCATTGAAAAGTCTGTTTACAGGAACCTTGAGATCATCATAGTTGAAAATAACAGTACTCTTCCCGAGACCTTTTCTTATTATGAGAAGCTTTCGAAGGAAAGAAGTTCTGTAAGGATCATTAAGTACGAGGGAACCTTTAATTATTCAAAGATCAATAATTTCGGCGTTTCAGAGGCAAAGGGTGAGTTCCTTCTGTTTCTGAACAATGATACGGAGATGATAGCCGAAGAAAGCATAAAAGATATGCTTGGAGTAGCATCTCTTCCCGGAGTCGGGGCGGTTGGTGCAAGGCTTTTTTATCCCGACAAGACGATCCAGCACGCCGGAGTCACTCTCGGAGTCGGCGGTATAGCGGCCAATGCTTTTTCGGGTGTTAAGCAGGATGACCCCGGCTACATGAACAGGATATGCTGCATGCAGGAGCTTTCGGCAGTGACCGCGGCCTGCCTCCTTATGAGGCGGTCGGATTTTGATGAGATCGGCGGATTCACGGAGGGGCTGGCTGTAGCCTTCAATGATGTGGATCTTTGTATGAAAATTCGGAAAAAGGATAAGCTTATCATCTATTATCCAAATGCCACCTTTTTCCACTACGAGTCAAAGTCAAGAGGGATTGAGGATACACCTGAAAAGGTCAAGCGCTTCAACAGCGAGATAGATCTCTTCAGTGAGCGTTGGGAGAATGAACTTAAAAAGGGTGATCCTTATTACAATCCTTATCTGACTCTTGAGATAAATGATTTTTCACTCATGCTTTAAGGATAAGGAAATATTATATGTCAGATTTTTCTTCAAAGATGAAAAGGCGGCTTGATAAGGTCAGGCGCTACGGCTTCCTTCCCGTGGTGAAGCAGTATCTTCACAGAAAACTCTACGGAAGGACGCTTGAGTACAGGAGATACATGAAGGAGGTTGAACCTTCTCTCTGGGATCAGAGGGAGAGCAAAGGTTCCGTAATGTTTTCTGTCTGCGTGCCCGTATATAATTGCAGGATCAATGAACTTAAAGAGTGCGTGAGTTCTGTACTTTCCCAGTCCTACCAAAACTTTGAGCTCATTCTTTCCGACGACTGCTCAACGGATATGGCCGTCAAAAGAAAGCTTTCGGAATTCAAGAAAGATCAAAGGGTTAAGCTCATCTTCAGGGAAGAAAACGGAGGGATATCAAGGGCTACAAATGACGCGATAGCGGCGGCAGTCGGTGATTTCGTCTGCTTCATGGACTGTGATGATGTGCTCTCACCCCATGCGCTCATGGAGTTTTTTGCATACCTTTCCGATCATCCTGATACTGATCTCCTCTATTCCGATGAGGACAAACTCACGGAGGATTCAAAGAGACGTTATGAACCTTTTTTCAAGCCCGATTGGTCACCCGACACCTTCATGTCGCTTAATTACGTGAATCACTTTTCAGCTGTGAGGAGGAGTCTTTTAAATGAGGTCGGGGGGCTTCGTCCGCAGTTTGACGGAGCGCAGGATTATGACCTTTATATGAGAGTTTCCGAAAAGACTAGTCCTGAAAAGATAGGACATGTTCCAAAGGTTCTCTATCACTGGAGGGCAACAAAGGGCTCCACTGCACAGGATCCGAATGCGAAGCTGTATGTTTTTGATGCAGCAAAGAAACTCAAGGAGGAGGCTCTTGTAAGGCAGGGGATAAAAGGAAAGGCTTATTTTTCGCCGGAAACCTATCAGGTCAGGGTAGTATATGATGTTCCGGCCGAGAAAAAACTTTCCGTAATCATTCCTTCAAAGGACAATCCTTCCGTATTGAAAAGCTGCATAGATTCACTTGCCGAAGAGGACATAGTATCTCCCGAGATCATCATAGTGGATAACGGAAGTGGCGACAGCGCGCGGCAGGAGATTGAAGCATTCACAAAGGAAAAAGGCATAAAATATATATTTGGAAGCTATCCGTTCAACTTCTCAAAGATGTGTAATATCGGGGCGTCGGAAGCTTCCGGTGATTTATTACTGTTTTTAAATGATGATACCGAACTCATCGAGAAAGGTACTCTTAAAAAGATGATGGGGCAGGCCCTGCAGGAAAGATCGGGAGCTGTCGGGGCGAAGCTTCTCTATCCTGACAGAAAAAGGCTTCAGCACTGCGGGATACTGAACCTTGAGATAGGACCCTCACACGCATTGATAGGACAGAGCGACGAAGTCCATCATTATTTTGACAGGAACAGAGTAGACTATGATTTCCTTGCGGTGACGGGTGCCTGCCTCATGGTCGAAAAAAAGAAATTTGAGATCGCGGGAGGCTTTGATGAGGACCTTCCCGTGGCTTACAATGATGTCGACCTTTGCTTTAAGTTGTTTGAAAAGGGCTATTACAACGTCCTTCGGACGGATGCGATCTTCATCCACCATGAGTCGCTTTCAAGGGGATCCGATGAGACTTCGGAGAAAACGGAAAGAAGAGAGAATGAACTTGAAAAGCTCTATGAAAAGCATCCGGCGCTTAGAGGAAGGGATCCCTTCTACAATAATAATCTCATCAAAAACGGCGTGGATTTCCAGATAGGACTTCCGGCCGACCTGATGGCCAAAAAAAGCAGGGAAGGATGAAGCTTTTGATATGAGCGGCGATACGATCACCATCCGGGAAAGGACGGAGGCTATAGAGGAGGAATACCTTTCACCTTATGCTTCCCTGTCAAAGAATTCAAAAGGGAGAGCGAAAACGGAGCCCCAGTGCGATATCAGGCCCGTCTTTCAGAGGGACAGGGACAGGATACTCCATTCAAAGGCTTTCAGGCGGCTTAAGAATAAGACCCAAGTCTTTCTCTCCCCGAAGGGGGATCATTACAGGACGAGGCTTTCACATACCCTTGAGGTTTCCCAGAACGCCCGTACTATAGCGAAAGCTCTCCGTCTTAATGAAGATCTTACTGAGGCGATAGCGCTGGGACACGACCTTGGTCACACACCCTTCGGGCATTGCTGCGAAGGGGTATTAAACGAGCTGTGCGCCGGAGGATTCGTTCATTCCGAGCAGTCGGTCAGGATAGTGGAGAAGCTTGAAAAGGACGGAGAAGGCCTGAACCTTACCGAAGAGGTCATAGACGGCATCAGGAACCATCAGTCTGAAGGGACACCTCATACACTTGAGGGACAGGTGGTGAGGCTTGCCGACAAGATAGCTTATGTGAGCGCCGATGTTGATGATGCCATAAGGGCACATCTTATCTCAGAGGAGGATATCCCGGAGGATATAAGGGAGGTTCTCGGAACAAATGTAAAGAAGCGTCTGAATACCCTGATACATGATGTCATAACGGAGAGCCTTGATTCACCCGAGATCAGGATGTCAGAGGAGAGGCTTTCGGCTATGTTCAAACTTCGGGAATTCCTTTTTTTAAGCGTCTACAGGAACCCCGAGGCAAAGGGTGAGGAAGTGAAGGCAAAGCGGATGATAGAGGATCTCTTTCATTACTTTATGGAAAACTTCGAGGCAGTGCCGGAAAAATTCAGACGGATCGGGCAAAGCCTGAATGATCCAAAGGACAGAGTAGTATGCGACTATATATCCGGAATGACCGATGATTTCGCGACGCAGAAGTTTGCTGAGTATTTTATCCCCAGATCCTGGGAGGCCGAGCTTGACTGATGGCAGCCTTTTTTGATGAGGAGACAATCGAAAACGTTCGGGAGGCAAATCCCATAGAGGATGTGATAGGAAGCTATGTACATCTTCAGAGGAAGGGAAGTAACATGATGGGGCTTTGCCCTTTTCATAATGAGAAGACACCCTCCTTTTCCGTGAGCCCCTCGAGGCAGATTTTTTATTGTTTTGGCTGTCACGCCGGCGGAAATGTATTCACTTTTCTCATGAAATATGAGAATATGACATTTCCGGAGTCTGTCAGGGTGCTTGCTGAAAGAGCCGGCATCACCCTTCCCGAAAGAGAGGAGAGCGATGAAGACAGAAGGTGGCGCTCAGAAAGGGAGCAGATACTTTCGATCAACAAGGATGCGGCGAACTACTTTTATCTCGCCTTAAAGTCAGACGAAGGCAAAGACGCCTATTCATATTTGAGAAGCAGGAACCTTTCGGATGAGACCATAAAGAGCTTCGGTCTCGGTTACAGCAGGAAATTCAGGGACGATCTCTACAAGTACTTAAAGGAAAAGGGCTATCCGGATGAGCTACTTTTAAAGAGCGGGATTATCTCCTTCAAGGAAGAGACCGGCATACATGATCTTTTCTGGAACCGGGTCATGTTTCCGATTCAGGATATGAACGGAAAGGTGATAGGTTTCGGCGGAAGAGTTATGGGAGAGGGTAAGCCCAAATACGTCAATTCTCCCGAAACCGATGTCTTTCAAAAGAGCCGGAATATGTACGCTCTTTTCATAGCCAGAAAGACAAAGAGAGATCATTTTCTTCTCTGCGAAGGCTATATGGATGTCATAGCGCTCCATCAGGCAGGGTACGAGAACGCTCTTGCTTCTCTTGGCACAGCCCTGACAGAGGGACATTGCACGCTGATGAAGAGATTCGGAAAAAAGGTCATGATCTGCTATGATTCTGACGAAGCGGGCCAAAATGCGGCTAAAAGAGCCGTTCCGATGCTTCGCTCCGCGGGTATCGGCTGCTATGTGATAGACCTGTCTCCCTACAAGGACCCGGACGAATTCATAAAGGCTCTTGGCGCATCGGAATTTGATAAGAGGATAGAAGAGGCAGAGAACGGCTTTCTCTTTACGGTGAGGAAGACATCGGAAAAATATGATCTGAGGGATCCGGGAGAAAAGACGCGATTCTTCTCCGAAGTTGCGAGGATGCTTCTGACTCTCGAGGCCGGAGTTGAGAGGGGCTCTTATCTTTCTTCGGTGGCAGAGAGATTCAATGTTTCCGAAAGAGATCTGAAGGATCTTTTGATCAGGGAGTCCGAGGAGCTTTCCAGAAAGCCGGTGAAGCGATATTCTGCGATCGACCCCGAAAAAACAGAGACTTCATACGAATATGATAATTCCCCGTTATCCTCCAAAGAACCTTCTGAGCACATAGCAAGGGGGATGGCGGAAACCTTCAGGATGTTTCTTCAGTTTCTGTGCTTTTATCCTTCTATGCTAGAAAGGTCTTCTCCATTCATAAGCGAAGAGGATTTTCCGGGGATATATCGGGATATTTACAAGGTGATAGAGAAGGAACTTTTGTCCGGACATAAGATAAATCCCGCAAGTATCATCAGTCACTTCCCTGACGAAAAAGGGCAGCAGGAGGCGGGAAGGATATTCTCCTATACAGGGGAGGAATATGACAGCAGTGAAGCGAGGGGGAAAGCCTTCAAGGAGGTTCTTCTTCGCATAAAAAAGGAAAGGCTTGCAAAGCTTTCCGGGGGCAGCGGTGAGTCCGCAGATAAGGTTTTCAGTGCCCTTATGGATGAAAGAAGGAAGCTTTCCGATATTCAGAGGACGGAGTTTGTCATTTAGAGGAGGAGAGTTGAGAATGGCTGCAAAAAAAGAAGCAAAGCTTGATGAGGAAAAGGCAGTAAAGAAGGCTTCCGCAAAGAAGGCGCCGGCAAAAAAGACAACTGAAAAGAAG
>OMRF01000346.1 GCA_900313435.1 uncultured Lachnospiraceae bacterium
CAGTCTTTCAAAGAAGGGGTTTGTGCTTAAGAAGGATGACTCCCCTTTGTCAGGTTATTATCTTGAAAGATCCCTTGAAGGAAGATCGATAATAGCATCAGAGGAGTTTGAAAAGGGGCTTATCTATCTTCAGGACCGCTCTTCAATGGCACCGGCGGAGGCTTTTTTTGATATCAAAGATAATCTTCCAAAGAAGCCCAATATACTTGATCTTTGCGCCGCCCCCGGCGGGAAGAGCATTAATTTCGCGGCTTTGACACATGATGCCGCAAATATAGTATCCTGCGATGTTTCAGAGGAAAAGACGGCTCTGATCCGCGAAAACATTAGACGTCTTCATATCAATTCGATAAGACCCGCGATAAATGACGCTTCGCAATTGAGTCCCGACTTTCTTGACCGTTTTGACATAGTCATTTGTGATGTTCCCTGCTCGGGCTTTGGCGTCATCGGAAGGAAGCCCGATATCAGATACCGTCATGATGAGGAGTCGCTTAACAGCATTACCTCCCTTCAAGAAAAGATAATAAAAAACGCTGTATCTTATGTGAAGGACAATGGCTTTCTGATTTTCTCGACCTGCACCTTAAGAAAAACGGAAAACGAAGACATGGCGGACCTTCTTAAGGAATGCGAAATGACAGAGCTTTCAAGGAAGACTCTCTTTCCGGACGAAGACGATCAGGACGGCTTTTTTACGGCAGTCTTTCAAAAAGGAGTATCTTCATGAAAGATCTTTTATCGCTTACATATGACGAGCTTCTTGATTTCGTTACGGATGAGCTCTGTGAAAAGAGATTCAGGGCCGATCAGATATTTACATGGCTTCACAAAAGAAGGGTGAAGGACTTTTCCGGGATGACAGATCTTTCAAAGGCTCTTCGCGAGCGCCTTTCAAAGGTGGCTTTACTTAATTATCCCGTTATCATAAAAAAGCTTTCCTCAAAGCTTGACGGCACGGTCAAATATCTCTTTTCCATGGCGGACGGTGAAAGGATAGAAGCAGTCCTGATGCGCTACAACACCGGGCTTTCCGTCTGCCTCTCAAGTGAGGCGGGCTGCCCCATGGGCTGCGCCTTCTGCGCTTCCGCGATAAACGGAAAGTCAAGGGATCTTACGGCAGGGGAGGTATTATCGGAGCTTTACATGATAGAGGATGATTGTGGTGAGAGAGTTAGCCACGCTGTCCTCATGGGAACGGGAGAGCCCCTTGATAATTATGATAATGTCATATCCTTCCTTCGCATAGTCACGGACGAAAGAGGGCAGGATATGTCAGGCAGGAACATCACCCTCTCAACCTGCGGGATAGTTCCGAATATCAAAAGGCTTTCGGATGAAGGCCTTCCGATCACACTCGCCCTTTCCCTTCACTCGCCGATTCAGGAAGAACGGGAAAAGATAATGCCGATAGCGCGGGTCTATCCCCTGCCCGATGTGATAGATGCCTGCCGTTATTATTTTGAAAAGACCGGGAGGCGGGTCACTATGGAGTACTCCCTGATAAAGGGAGTCAACGACAGGGACGAAGATATAAAAGCGCTTTCCGTGCTTTTAAAGGATTTCCCCTGCCATATAAACCTGATACCGGTAAACCCCGTGAAAGAGGCGGTTTTCAAGGCTCCCGAGCGGCAGGAGGTCATCGCTTTCCAGAAAAAAGTTGAAAAGTACGGGATAAATGTTACTATTAGGAGAGAACTCGGGCGGGACATTGAAGGAAGCTGCGGACAGCTTCGGAATGCCAAAGCCTGAGTATCATGAAAGGATAGTCAGATGATCTTTTACGGGCTCACCGACAAAGGAAGGCAAAGACCGCATAATGAAGATTTTCTTTTTGCGTCCGATCTTCCGGTCGGGGGACTCCCGAATCTCTTTGCCGTGGCAGACGGGATGGGAGGCCACAATGCGGGGGAATATGCCTCGGAATGCGCTATAGAAGCGCTTCTTGAGCACCTTCGCCGTGAAAATGAAAAGGACTGCGTGAAGGCGCTCTCCGGCGCGGTTTCCTACGCGAACGACAGG
>OMRF01000345.1 GCA_900313435.1 uncultured Lachnospiraceae bacterium
CGCATACACAGGAAGAAACAATCTGACCATCAGTTTCATTCACAATCAGATGATGATTCGGATCTTCAATGATCTGATACCACGTCATTTCGAGATGCGCATTTAGCTCCGGAATAGTGTCTTCATGCAAAAACAGATAGAGCTTAAGCAATGCATCTAAGTCTTCTTTACTTGCTTCCCGTACCATCAGCAATTTACCTTTCCTATATCACAGATCATTCGGAGTAAGGACCATACCTTCTGTCGAATCAACAAATCCAAGTTTTTTATACAAATGACGTCCTTCTTCAGTAGCATCAAGATTGATTTCCGTAACCCCGCGTTTCCACGCTTCGTCGATCAACATCGATACCATCTTCATAGCTACACCACGTCTCTGCCATTCCTTCATGGTATGCACATTCATGAGATAAGCCCGTTTCCCAGTAGGATGTGAAAAAGTAGGCATAATGTTTATATAGCATATTGTTGCACAGCCAATAACTCTTTTTCCGTCCATGGCAAGGACAGTGGTATGATCTCCTTTTTTAAAATATTCGACACTGTTTTCAACAATTTCATCACTGAATTTGTATTCGTGATCAAGCGAATTTACAACCTTGAGCATTTCGAGGCGACTGCTCATCATTTGCTCCAAGTCATCGGACGATGCAATCTTGTATTCAACACCATAAGAAAGTTGATCCGGTAAATGGTGAAGATACATATCTATCGCATCAGTACTCTCTCTTAATACCTCCATAAGTCCCTGATCCGGATAAGAATGATTATCGTGATAATCTATCTCGCCATCGCAGTTGACCTCAAATGCAAGTTTCTCTTCATCTGTTGAAAACTCTGCGTCTACACCTTCCTTATTCCCTCTTGCATCAAGCCTGATCCACTTGCTGAGGGACTTGACAAATACCGTGTTCATAGCATGAATGCAGAACCCTGAATCCGTTGTATCCCCAAGGGTTAATCGCTGATAGGAAAAGCCGGCAGGAATCCCGTTTGCACGAAGGAGAGCCGCAAGAAGATTTGCCTTGGCCCAGCAGATCCCGACACCTTCACGGAGTGTATCGCTTGCCGAAACAGTAACGCGTCTGTCCTGCGCATCCCAGGAATGCTTTATTTCATCCCTTACAAAATCATATGTGTTTTTTATGAGCGATAATTCATCTTTTGATCCCGCTTTTAATCTTTCCGCCACACTTTTGACGCCCGGATCGTCATAATCCACATATTCCGTTTTTTCCAAATACTCGTCATGCATCATCTATTCCCCCGGAATTATCGTATCCTACTCCAAGCAATTATCAGGCGTTCAACAGACCATGCCGCGTTCGCCGGGCTGGTGGACGGAAGGCAGACAGCCGGCCTTCCTGTATCCGCCTCAGAGTACTTTTGATAATATCTATGGGCCGTCTTGCCATTTACATATATCTGCTTAATATCGGCGTGATCCAGGATCACACTCAGATCATTTACTGACACGTTTCTTATGCTTGAATCCGCCGATCCGTCTATATCGCACGAACCTATCACATCCCACAGAGCTATATGATTTCGCAAAAGAAAGGCCTTCTTTTCCGGGATAGTGCGCGGCATATCTTCTTCAAATACTGCTGAGGTAACCTTCCAGAATCGATTCTGAGGATGCCCATAAAAGAAGCCCTCCTCTCTCGATTTCACAGAAGGAAAACTTCCCAGTATCAGAATCGTTGAATTCTCATCATATATTGGTGGTATTGGATGTTTGATCATTAGCAATTATAATTTCAAAGATACTCATCTGCCGGCATCCACTATTAATTCCATGTCGGTGCATTTCCATGTGCCTATCGGCATCTCGCATTCTCTTGTAGCATATTCTGTGAACCCGACAGCCTCATAACAATGTCTGGCACTCTCGTTATTCTCAAATACACCAAGATCTATCCTTGATACCGGTAAATTATCCTTTACATACTCTATTCCAAGCCTAAGCATTTCTTTTCCGAATCCTTTCCCTCGAAGAGAAGGATCCAAAATAACAAAGCCAAATCGGACAGTGCTGTCATCGTTGGCTCTCGGATACCTTATGATAAAATGACCTACTGCATCCCCATTTTCATCTACTGCTATAAGTGGAAAGAAACGTCCCGTTTCTATCTGAGGGTCATAGTTTTCATTTATGTCATTTCCCGAAAGAGGATACTTATTAAATCTGTCGGCAGACCACCTGTATAACTCTTCCTCGGTTCGGATCCACCCGGATATGATCTGTGCATCTTCTTTTTTGAAATCTCTCAATATCATCAGCAAATAACCTTTCAGTATTCGTCCAGAAAGTGATGCCTTTCGCCCTTCTTCTTATAGGCAATGAGCGTATCAAGATTTACGTTCTCTACGCTCCTAAATATATTCGCTTCAACAAACGGATTACTCTTCTTTAGCTCCGCGATCAGCTTCTTAGTCTCCAAACGTTTCGACGAAGTTGTCCCGTCCTCATGGCAAGTTGTACAGGTCTCCGTAAAATGACAAGCACACTGCAGGAAATGAAGATCGTTGTAGTCCCGCCATGCGCAGATATCGCTTTCACGAACCAGGTATAACGGTCTGATCAGTTCCATTCCTTCGAAATTGGTGCTGTGAAGCTTGGGCATCATAGTCTGTATCTGTGCCCCATACAGCATTCCCATAAGGATAGTCTCGATAACGTCATCATAATGATGCCCCAGTGCGATCTTGTTGCAGCCAAGTTCCTTTGCTTTACTGTACAGATAGCCCCTGCGCATCCTCGCACAGATATAGCATGGACTGTTCTCTATGGTATCCACCGCATCAAAGATTTCACTTTCAAATATCGTGATCGGGATGCCCAGTGCTTTGGCATTACTTTCGATCAGTTCACGGTTTTCCCTGTTATATCCGGGATCCATCACGAGAAATGTCAGTTCAAAACTGCAATGTCTGTGTCTTTGTATCTCCTGAAAAAGCTTTGCCATCAGCATGGAATCTTTACCGCCTGATATGCAGACAGCGATATGATCGCCCTCCTGTATGAGCTGATATGTTTTGCATGCCTTGGCAAAAGGAGTGAACAGCTGCCTATGGAATTTCTTGCGTATGCTTTCTTCTGCCCTATGTTGTTTTTCTTCTCTTGCGGCTTCATCAAGCATTCCGGCCCTTACATAGGCTAAATATCCGCCTTTAAGGCTGTAGATATCCCGTCCTTCAAGGCACTCTTCTCCGTCAAGTTCTCTTGATCTACGCCCGATCTGACAGTAAAAAACAAGCTTTTTGTTCTTACTGATATTCTTAAATTCGGTGTTTCTTCCTTCCTCGATCGTTTCAATGGGAATATGAAGAGCTCCCGGTATCATTCCGTAAGCTGCAAGCCCGTCATCTCTTATATCTATTAGTTCATAAGAATCCTTCGGCCACTTCCGAAGTTCCTCCGGTGTTATTTCATTCATTTGGTACTCAGATCCTTTACTATTTCTCCTGCGATCAGCAATCCGGCAACAGCCGGTACAAAAGCCGTGCTTCCGGGAATAGCCCTTCTTCCCGTATGCTTATCCTGTACTTCGGGAGAACAGATGCTGTCTGTCCTGCAGCTTATGGACATATCTTCAAGCGGGCGAATGGGCTGCTCATCGGAATAGACTACTTTCAGTTTCTTCACATTGCGTTTCTTTAATTCCCTGCGCATTACTCTGGCAAGCGGGCATATCTTTGTGTCATAAATATCTGCAATCTTAAGCCTGCCGGCATCCAGTTTATTTCCGGCTCCCATAGCGCTGATGATCGGAACCCCTTCCTTTTGTGCCCTCATTATCAGTTCTATCTTTGCAGTCACTGTATCAACCGCATCTACAATATAATCATATTCGGAAAACGCAAAATCATCCGCATTTTCAGGCAAAAAGAAGCACTTGTGAATCTCTATCTTAGCGTCAGGATTAATCTCCAGCATCCTGTCACGCATTACCTCCACTTTATACTTCCCAAGGGTCTTTCTTGTGGCTATGATCTGACGATTCAGGTTCGTAATACAGACCTTATCATCATCAATAAGGTCAAACGAGCCTATCCCACTTCTGACAAGGGCTTCGCAAACATATCCGCCCACTCCGCCTATGCCAAAAACAGCAACTCTCTTACTATTCAGAGACTCCATCGCATCAGCCCCCAGCAATAGCTGAGTTCTTGAAAACTGATCCAACATTATACCAACATCCTATCTTTATTACTGGTAAACGGGATGTGCACTTCCGAGCTGTCTGTCAATTGTACCACTAACTGTGTTTCCAAGCACATCATCATAATCCACGTGAACAATTTCGGTTATATACACGCGGCTGTCTTCACCGTGAATATCCTTCATCATTTTCCAAAAGGTATATCCGTACTTCTCATAAAGTCCAATTTCACCCGTGGAAATATAAATATATTGATGTCCATCAGCCTTAGCAAGCGCATAGGCGTATTCCAGCAGTTTTCCCATGCGCCTCTTCCCTCTGTATTCCGGAAATGTATATACAAAGCCTACCCACGGCGTTAATGCCGGTTCTCTTATATCATCCTGCTCCGCGTATGTACAAAAAGAAAGCAGTATATCATCGTCAACAAGAAGGAGCACTTTGGTAGATTCACCGCATAACTCCTTCAATTTCCGGTCCCTGAGCAGTTCATACAGATATTTCCCCGCCGCCCAGTCACTCTTATTTATTTCAGAAAGCCAGTGTTCCCTATTGTCACTGGCAAAGAAATCAACTATTTTCATACAATCCCCTTTACCGGATCGATCGAAAACAAACCGTCCCGGTTGCAGTAAAAGAAGATCCTTCTGACGCCGCGAATCTTAAGCCTTGCTTCAGCGCCCCCCTCCGGATAGAGCTTAACCAGCTGCATATCGTCGGATGAAGCCGCCGCCACAAATGAAATGTAATGCTCCTTCGTCATGCTGTGGTCTATCCTCACATAATACTCGTCCTCAACACGCTCAATAAATATCATATGATTCTCATCTGTCGGTTCTGCCTCTAACGGCATAAGCTGGATGCCGTGACAATGGATAGCCGCCTCGCCCATACTATGAATCACATTCCCGCAGACCGGACAGACATAAAACTTCGACCGCAGCATGTTTGCTGATACATTCGCATTATGAATGGTATTGCCGGATATCAGCTCGGTGACCGAGATCCGGAAGGCGTCTGCTATAGGCTCCAGCAGGGTAATATCCGGAAGGCCTCTTGAATTTTCCCATTTTGAGACGCTTTTATCACTTACTCCCAGTTTTTCCGCAAGCTCGCGCTGCGTCATCTTATTCTTTTCCCGCAGTGTCCGTATGACTGCGCCTGTAACATATTGGTTCATATACGTTTTCACCTCCATACACGAGTCTCATGGACTCGCTTGAGTCTGTTCGTAAATACACGGATGTATTTCCAGACTCGATTGTACTTCGGTTTTTCCTATGATGGTACCTACGGAAAGTAGACCAGTTCTGATAAAAGTGTTGTATTATGTATTGTTCTCTCATTAACAACACAAATGTAAAAAGAGTTTTTTATAACACATATTCCAACTGTACATCAAATGGTTCTTCATCTGCGATCCAGGGTATTACAGTTTCAATACGGCGACGATCTCATTGCCATCCATCTCGCCCGTCTCCTCAAAACCTAATGAGGCGTATAACTTTCCTGCCATCTCGTTCTCGGGTTCGTAGGAGATCCAACAGAACTCCGCCTTGCCGCAGGGCCACGTCCTGATGA
>OMRF01000344.1 GCA_900313435.1 uncultured Lachnospiraceae bacterium
CAGTCTTTGGTTCATATGGAAACCTACTTGACAATCCTATGTGTCGTGTGTGTTTCACCATAAAACGTTCTGATTAAGAGAATTATAACGCAAACAGGGCATTTTTCAATGTCGGGGTAATGGACCCTCGACCCCGTCCCGGGGGTCCACTTTCACAGACCTGATCACAGAGACCAGCATCCAGACCGAGACGATCATCATGATGGCTTCTGTTATGGGCTGCGCAAACAGCATTCCATTAAACCCGAAGATGTTATTCAGGATCAGAAGAAGAGGCACATAGAGAGCAAGCTGCCGGATCACTGTGATGATGAAGGAGTATTGCGCTTTGCCGATCGCCTGGAAGGAGATCCGGCTCATGGAAACGGCGCCGACGAAAGGAAGGATCAGCATGATGGTGCGCAGTACCCGGCTTCCGATCTCGATCACTTCCCCGGAATCCGTGAACAGAGCGATGAGCTGCGGTGCAAAGATCCCGAAGACCGCCATGACGCCAAGCTCTATCCCGCTCAAAACGAGAATCCCGCTCCGCAATACCGCCAGCATCCGTTTGTAATTCTTTGCGCCGTAATTATAGCCCATGATGGGCTGCACTCCGGCGGCCATTCCCTGATAAATATATGTTCCGACAGACATTATCTTCTGCGCGACACCCATGGCGGCCACGGTGAGTTCCCCGTAAGCCACGGCCAGATTGTTATTGATAATATAGGCAACGGAGATCAGAAGGGTTTCCATGGTGGCCGGTACGCCGACCCAGAAGATCTCCCGGACGATCTCTTTGGTGGGGCGTATGTATTTTGGCGAAGGATGAAGCAGACTTTTCTTGCGCAGATAAACCAGCATAGAAGCTGTCATGCCGATTGCGTTTCCAAGGATCGTTGCGATGGCGGCGCCGCGGATCTCCAGATGGAATCCGAAGATGAACAGTGGATCCAGGGCGATGTTTGCCAGCGTGCCGACAACCATGCCGATCAGGGAATAACGGACGGAACCCTCGCTCCGCAGCAGCTGGCCAAGGGTGTAGTTCCCCATGGTAAAGATTGTGCCGAGGAATAACCAGAAGGCGTACTGTTTCGTGTAAAGGAAGGTGTTATCCTGCGCTCCCAGACCGATCACGATAGGATCTAAAAGCAGAAGCCCGAGAACTGTCACGATCAGACTGCCGATGAGCGTAAACAAAACGCCGACAGTAACCGTATGTTCGGCTTTTTCAGTATCGCCCTTGCCGAGGCTTCTTGCGATGAGAGACCCTGCGCCGGTTGCGATCATATTGGAGATCGCGATGGAGATCATCATGATCGGATAGGCTAAATTAACTGCGGCGAGCTGATAGTCATCACGGAGAAGTCCGATGAAAAACGTGTCCACCAGATTGTAAAGCACCATGATGAACATGCCGGCTACCAGCGGCAGCCCCAGCTTCAGCACTGCAACTGCAGGTTTTTCTTCTTTCAGAATGTAGATTCTTTTGTCTTCTTTCATATTCTTCATTTCCTCGAAAGTGTAGCCGTATCATACCAATTTTGCGCTTTTCCGTCAAAAGGCGCATTATAAACGCGGCTGATTCTCGCCGGAATTACTTATGGTGGAAGAAATGCTCTTTCTTCTGCTAAAGTGCCGTGATAGAATTAGAGAAATCTTGAAAATGGACCCCCGGAATGGACCCCCGGGACTGTCCCGGGGGTCCAAAAATGTAAGGAGCCAATATGAAGAAAAAAACTGCAAAAGTCGATGCCATAATAATTATCGTACTTTGCCTGATCGTTGTCTGGATCATAGCAGCGGTAATGATTCCGCAGAAGCCGGCGAACGGCACTGGGGATGAAAAGTCTGCGCCTGCACAGATCTCGGATTACAACGGGAAACGTCTCGGTATAGTTACAGGCTCTGCCCTTGATCAGCCCACCTTTGAGCATTTCCCTGACAGCCAGTATTTTTATTATGATAATATCAGTGATATGATAATGGCTTTGCAGCAGGACAAGATTGACGGGTTTGTGGAAGATGAACCTGTGCTTAAAATGGTGAGTGCCGAGCAGAAGGATATTGGGTACTTTAAGGACTGCCTGCGCGACGACATATACAGCTTCGGTTTTCAAAAGACCGGCGATCGGAGTGCGAAGCTTCTCGGTCAGTTTAATGAGATGCTCGCGGAAATGAACAAAGACGGAAGTTTGGAAGAGCTTAAGAATAAATGGTTTTCCGGCGACCCGAACAACATTACTATTGATCGCTCGGGGCTCACCGGTGAGAACGGAAAGATCAATGTAGCTGTTAATCCGACGAGCGTTCCATTTTCGATGGTCAGCAACGGAGAGCTGAACGGCTATGCTGTTGAACTTATGACAATGTTCTGCCGCAAGTACGGATATGACTGCAAATACGATCAGGTAAACACCGCATCGGGGCTTGCGGGACTTTCTTCGGGCGTATATGACATATTCGCATACAATACGACTGTTACTCCGGAAAGGGCTGAAAACATCGCTTTCTCCGATCCGATCTACTACGGTGGTATTGTTCTCGCAGTAAGAGCATCCGAGCTTGGCAGCGAAAACAGTATCCCGACGATAAAAGACTATAATGGAAAGCCTGTGGGAATAATCACCGGATCGAATTTTGAACCTCCGACGTTTGAGAATTTCCCCGACAGCGAATACTATTATTTCAACAATGTTGCCGATATAGGAACAGCTCTTAAAAAGAATAAGATAGACAGCTTTCTCTGTGACGAACCGACAGTACGGATACTGCACAATGAGCAGCCCGAGATAAGTGCACTTCCCGGGATGGTAACGAACGACAGTTATGCGTTCGGATTCCGCAAGAGCGACGAAAAAGGCACCAAGCTTTGCAACCAGTTCAACGAAATGCTTGCCGACCTTACTGCGGATGGCTCTCTTGAAAAGATGAAGGAAAAATGGCTCGGAAACGACGAGTCGGCAAAGGTACTGGACACCACCGGATATTCGGGCGGGAACGGCTCGGTAAATGTAATAATTAACGTGACAGAGGTTCCGTTCGTCTATTTAAAGGACAACAAGCCTGTAGGTTTTGCAATGGAGCTTGTCGATACTTTCTGCCGCAGATACGGATATATACCCGATTACGAAGACGCGGACTTCAATTCGCGCATAACAGGTCTCGTCTCGGGTAAATACGATATTGCGGCATCGGCCATGACTATAACCGATGAGAGAAAGGAGAGTGTGAACTTCTCAGAACCGTTCTATGAGGGCGGTCTCGTGCTTGTGGTAAGGACATCCGATATCCATCCGGAAGAAGCCGCTGCTTCCGATAAGAGCCCCAACATCTTCCAGATGATCGCTGAAAGCTTCGAAAAGAACTTCATCCGTGAAGATCGCTGGAAGCTGATACTGAGCGGTGTTGGTACGACCGCTCTTATCACAGTTTTGTCAACACTGTTCGGCACGTTGCTTGGATTCCTTATCTGTCTGTTCAGGCGCACGGGAAGCAAGCTCGCGAACATTATCTCAGACCTGTATGTAAAACTTCTGCAGGGCACACCCATGGTCGTGCTGCTGATGATACTGTATTACGTCGTATTCGGAAAATCCGGACTTGAAGCTGTCTGGGTGGCGATCATCGGCTTCACGCTCAACTTCGGCGCATACGCTTCCGAGATCATGCGTTCCGGTATCGAGAGCATCGACGGCGGACAGCGCGAAGCAGCACTCGCCCTCGGTTACAGAGAGAATCAGGCGTTCTTCATGTTCATCTTCCCGCAGGCTGTGGTACGCTTCCTTCCCGTTTATAAGCAGGAGATAATCTCGCTTCTAAAGGGCACATCCATCGTCGGATATATCGCGATACAGGATCTCACGAAAATGAGCGATATTATCAGAAGCCGTACTTACGAGGCATTCTTCCCGCTTATCGTGACCGCGATAATTTACTTTATCCTCGCATGGATAATTTCGATAATACTCAAGTTTATACTGAACAGAGTTGATTTCAGACGCAAAAAGAGAGGTGCCGCAAAATGAGTATGATAAAGATAGAACATCTGCGTAAAGAATACGCCAACATAACACCGCTCAAAGACGTCTGCGCCGAGATAAACAAGGGCGATGTGATCTCAATAATCGGTCCCTCCGGCACCGGGAAATCCACACTTCTTCGCTGCCTTAACCAGCTTGAGGAACCGACATCGGGAACCGTAACCGTTAACGGCGAAGTGATAACAGATCCAAAGTGCGACATTACTCTTGTGCGCAGAAAAATGGGAATGGTTTTCCAATCTTTCAATCTGTTCGCGAACCTTAATATATTAGAGAATGTCATGGCATCACCCGTGAAGCTCCTTAAGACTCCGAAGGAGCAGGCTCGCAAAGAGGCTATGGAGCTGCTGAAGCGCGTCGGGCTCGCGGAGAAAGCGGAAAATTATCCCGACGAGCTTTCCGGCGGTCAGAAGCAGCGTGTGGCGATAGCCCGCGCGATAGCTATGCACCCCGAGATAATCCTGTTTGACGAGCCGACATCCGCCCTCGACCCGACAATGGTCGGCGAAGTTCTCTCTGTCATAAAGAGCCTCGCAAAAGAGGGAATGACGATGATGATCGTTACGCATGAGATGAAGTTTGCGCGCGACGTATCTAACCGCGTATTCTTCATGGATGAGGGCGGAATATATGAAGAAGGAACTCCCGAGCAGATATTCGGGGCGCCGACAAAGGAGAAAACGAGGATATTCATCAAGCGACTGAAACAGCTTTCGCTTGAGATAAACTCGCTGACTTTCGATTTTGTCGGTTTCACCGCTCAGATAGAGCAGTTCGGCAGAGACAACATGATAGCGCCGAAGATAGTGCGCGACCTTGAGCTCGCGTTTGAAGAGCTTGTTGTGCAGAACATCAGAAATGCGATAGAGCACAGCGGGTACGGACTTCCTATAAACATTGAAATCGAGCATTCGGAGGCTGACGAGACCGCTCAGATGAGGATAACATATGGCGGCGACAGGTTCGACCCGTTCTCGGAGGGTGACGAACTCTCGGCTGTCCTCATAAAAAAACTTGCCGCTGATGTAAAGTCGGATTACACTGACAAGAATGAAATTGTCATAAAATTCGAATAATGGACCCCCGGGACAGTCCCCGGGGTCCACTTCATGCACAGATCAGGAGATTCGCCATGAAAGACAAAAAAAGCAACATCTTTGACAAGATGACCCAGAATAGTAAGTACAGTATCCGTAAGCTTGATCATGCCTGCCGGGACGCAGGGCTCGTCAACAGAAGTCTGCTGATGGATATTCTGATGGACAACAGTTCCACGGAATACGGAGAGAAATATCATTTTTCGGATATCAGGAATGAGGACGAATACCGTGAAAAGGTTCCGCTGACTTCTTATGAAGACTATGAACCCTATATCGACCGTATGGTGAACAACAACGAGACGAATCTCATCACCAGCTATCCCGTTGTCTATTACGCAAGTACTTCCGGGACAAGCGGGTCTCCCAAAAAGATCCCTGTTACGGACAGAGGCCTTGCCATCTTGCAGGATTACATTGGTCCGCTCTCCAAAGCCATCACGGCAGAATACTATCAAAATACCATGGATACGCTTCCGCCGGAAGGCAAGATCCTCGGGATCTTCAGCATGCAAAGAGAGGATCTTCCCTGCGGCGTGCCTTTTGGTGCTATCTCTGCTGTCTGCTTTCCTGGCGGGGAAACCAATGATGATTCTCTGAAGGATCTGTTTTCCACGCCTTTTGAGGTCCTGCGAGTTTCCCAAAACACGGATCTGAAATATCTCCATGCGCTTTACGCCTTAAAAGACGAAAGCATTTCGAGCATTTTTGCTCCCTATATTTCCGCCATCTGGGATCTGATGAATTATATCCATAAAGAATGGCGGTCTCTCGTCAATGACATCTATAACGGTGTCATCCCGGAAGGGATCAGTATGCCCCAGGAATTGAGAAAAAGTCTTGCATCAAACCTGAAACCGGATCCGGCTCGTGCCGGTGAACTGGAGGCCGAATTTCGGAAAGGGTTTGACAAGACCATTATGACCAGGATCTGGCCGAATCTTTCCGTAATCGTTTCCATCTGGGCCGGAAACTTTTACTCCTATGCCAGAAAATTGCAGACCTATTCCGGCAGATCCATGCCTTACTATACGCTGTCCTATGTTTCTTCGGAAGGACTGTTTGCCGCAGCAAGACATCCTTTTGACCAGTTCTACATTATGGCTCCTTCTTCATGTTTCTTTGAGTTTATTCCGGATGATCCCCAGGCAGGTCAGGATGACAGCGAGCAGGAAGGCAATCCGAAGACCCTTCTGATCGACGAGTTGGAACAGGGAAAGTCCTATGAACTGGTGATCACGAATCAATCCGGCTTTTACCGTTACCGTATGGGCGATGTGATCAAGGTGGTGGGCTTTTATAATGAGTCTCCCGTAATCAGTTTCAAATACCGGAAAAATAATATCGTTTCGGTTGCCGGCGAAAAATTCACCGAAGACCATCTGTTGACCGCCATCAAAGAATTTGAGCGGCATTCCGGAGAAAAGATCGTTGACTTTTCCATGTATGCGGATAAGGAATCCGAGCCGGGCAGATACGTGATCCTGATGGAGCCCGAAAAGAAAATCCCGAAGGAAAAATATGAAAGGTACGCAAACCTCATGCAGAATGAGCTTGCAAGAGCCAGTACCTCCTATGCGCATTATGTCATTGGCGGAAATATGGGAGTTCCGAAACTCGTCTTTCTGCAGAAAGAAACCTATTCTCTGTATCGCGAACTGAAAATGTTTAAGCAGGGAATCTCCGAAAATCAGCTGAAGCCGGTGCGGGTGCTTCGTACCGAAGAACAGAAACAATTCTTTCAAAAACTTGAGGAACCCTTGCAATGAACGATCACATCGTCAGGAAAATCTTTTTTAATACCTTTCTGGTACAGACCATGTCTGTTCTCGCCAGCCTCATAAGCGCCACGGTGAACGGGATGGTCACCGGCTCACTCCTGGGTGTTACTCCCATGGCAGCCTACGGTTTTGTCACTCCGATGATCAATGTCTACATGGCATTGGGCGGCGCCTGCGGCACAGGGATATCCACGGTGTGCGGCCGGATCGTCGGAGAGGGAGATGTCAAAAAAACAAATAAGGTGTTCTCCATCGGCATGGAATTTACCCTTCTCCTGTCCGTTGCGGTGATGCTGATCACGATCTTTTGTGCAAAGCCCCTTGCGATAATGTTTGGCGCAACCGGCGATACCCTTCCTATGGCGGTTGATTTCCTGAGAGGCTATGGACTGTGTGCGCCTGCGATGTTTCTGGTCACGACACTGATCGCCGTTCTTCAGATTGATGGAGACATGAAGTTAGTCTTCGCCTCCACCATAACCATGACGGTGGTAGATGTCGTGCTCGCCGTTTTAAACGGACTTGTATTCCACAAGGGGCTTCTCGGTATGGCGCTCGCCGTAACATTTAGTTTTTATGCGGCGTTGGTTGTCATCATGCTGCACTTTTTAAACAAAAACCGTATCCTGCATTTTTCGCTGACAAAATTGAACGGAGCGAACCTGCTGGATATTGCCAGATATGGCATGCCCTATGCCATGCAGCAATTATGCCGGGCATTCCTTGTGATATCTTTAAACTTTGTCATCCGTTCCCTCGGAAGCACGGACGGCGTCGCCGTACTCACCGCCGTTACCTCTGCCGGAAACCTCTGTATGACGATAGGGACCGGTACCGGAAGAGCTGTCACACTGGTGGGCAGTGTCTTCCGCGGCGAAAGGGACAAAACCTCCATCATGATGCTGCTTAGGGATTCCCTGAAGTATTCCCTGATCATGAATGGTGTCCTGTCTGTCGTGTTGTTCCTCTTTTCCGGACAGTTAATGCCGCTTTTCCTGCGTGGCGGAGGTGACCTCACAGACATCGCCGTCAAAGCGTTCCGCTGTTTTATCCTGTGTACGGTCTTCTACTCTTTCAATGTGGTTTTAAAGAGCCATTATCAGGCGGTGCGAAAGGAAGTCATGGTATATGCCTATGTCTTCATGGATAACTTTGCCAGCATTGCATTAAGCGGGTTCATCCTGGGGCAGTTGTTCGGGCTGGACGGCGTATGGTTTTCTTATCTTGTGGGCGAGACGATCACGCTGCTTTTGTTTAGCATCGTGATCCTGATCAGAACAAAACGGGGACCGCGCTTTCTGGAGCGCGCAGCTTTGCTGCCCGCGGACTTTGACAAAAAGCCGCTGCTCATCTATGAAAAGTCAATCGGAAATATGGAAGAAGTAATAGAAGCATCGGAAGCATGTCGTGCTGCCTGCAAAGAGGCGGGCTGCTCCGAAAAAAACGCATACTTTGTTTCCCTTGCAGTCGAAGAGATGGCCGGCAATGTGGTCAGATACGGATTTCGCGACAACAGGCATTACAGCATCGATCTCAGGATCACGAAAAACGAAGATGGCTGGGTCATGCGGATCCGGGACAACTGCAGTTCCTTCAATCCCATCGACTACGTCAACCTGCTGAATGATGAAGATCCTGTTGCGCATATCGGCATCAAGATGGTGAAACGCATCTCCGGAAGTATGGAGTATATTAACTCCATGAACATGAATAACTTAATTGCAAGTTTTCAGGGATGAAAATATCCAATATGATCACGGATCTCAATCCCACACCCGTAAGGACGGCTTAGACTGTCATAGTACTTCAGCGTCTCATCATCGTAAGACAGCGCAGGAATCCCTCGTTCTGTCCGTTTCCTGCCGAAACCGAGCGTGATAGGATAGAACCGGACTTCTGTGATCTTTCCGTCTTCTATCGTCCATCCGGCAAGCAAACTTCTCCAGATATTTTCACACACCGGATACCCCTGCGTGTCATTTTTGCTGCGGGAGGACATGTATTCCCCGATCTTGGTTTCCTGAGACAGATTCTTCGTATAAAACGCATCATAGGGCTGCATGGAAATGGTCTCGGTCTCAAAGATAAAGTTGCCGAGACTATAAAGGATCAACCCTCCATTATAAAATTCAAAACCGCGCAGCTCATGTGGTCCATGTCCGATCACCACTTTCGCCCCGGCGTCGATGCAGGCTCTTGCTGCAATCTCCATAAACTCCGGCGCAACCGTCATATCATCAAGTTTCGGCTCGTGAACGTGAAGGCTGACCATCCCCATATCTGCCTGCCTTTGCATTTCCTTCACTTCCGCTTCGATCCGTTCCAGGTCTTTTTGATCCGGAACCGTCCGGACTTCGTTGACCTCGTCCAATTGGAACTGATATTTCCCAAAACTCTTCGTATTCTCCGGTTTCGGATTCAGGTATCCCAGTCGGATTCCATACTCTTCGTATGCGTTGACGCAGGTGATGTCGGCCAGCTTTTTGACTGCATCAAAGTTCTCTTTTGTCACATGATAGGTGGTTTGAAACCGCAGCGGATTTATCCCCGGACGCCCCGTCACAGCGCCGTTCTGTCCACCTGCCGCACTCGAAGGCGGAAACGTGGAGCTTGCGCTGATAAGCCCCACACGTGCTTGTTTTGTCTCAAGATAGCAGGCCCGGGATGCGTCAAAAAGATTCGCGCCGGTGCCGGAAAACACCATATCCCGCTCCTTCAAATGCCGGATCGTGGCCAGGATCCCGCCTTCCCCGTAATCACCGGAATGATTATTAGCGGTGGCAAAAAGGTTGAATCCGAACGCCATCAGATCATCAAGACATCCTGGCTCCGTCATAGCCCAGGTTCCGCCGCTTTCCGCGGCCGGAGTCCCTTCCCGGTCATGAAATGTCATTTCCAGATTGTTGAACGCCACATCGTGTTCACTGATCAGCTTTTTCAGATCCTCAAATCCGGGATACCCATCCTTTGGTATTCTTCTCGTAATAAATGAATCGCCCGATGCGATAAATTTTGTTTTCCCCATGTTGTACTCCTTTCCCGCATTTCGTCCGATGTCAGTTTATCAAATTCGCTCTCGAAGCACAAATTATGGACCCCCGGGACAGTCCCCGGGGTCCACTCTTACTTAATAGTCACTTCAATAATACCTGTTACTTTTTCCCCGGATACTTCAATCCGGTAGTGACCGTCATTTGGTACTTCTACCGCTTCATAGCCCCAATTATAAAAATCTCCGGAAAATATTGGATCCTTTCCGTCTTCCGCAACAGATAAGTGTAAACGCCCCCGGGAAAACTCGACAATATGAAATACTACTGTCTCTCCCTTTTTCAGATTATACTCTTTGACCACAGAAGTATTAAGCTTTTCAGCTTCCACAACATATCCGTTATTATTTTCCGTCACCTCATAGGATGACCGGTATTGCGACCAGAAAAATACTCCAATTCCTGCAAGCAAAGCAACAATAAGCGCAAAGACTCCAAAATATTTTAACCGGGTTTTTGGACTGTTTCCCGTTACCAGCTTTTCATATTTATAGAACTGAAAAGCCGTTATAGTAAACATCACAAGATAAATAATTGCCAGTCCAAGAAAACTGAAAGAAAATACATTCTGAAATATACTCCCGCCGCGATAACCCGCTGTGTTTAAACACAGCTGTGGGATAATAACCAATGCAAAAATGATAATAAGCGGGATGATCCTGCCTCTGAATACTCTCCTCATCATATCGAGTCTTGAGGCATCATCACAGAAGATTTCCTCTCTCTCTCCGCTTGTCTCCCCTTCTTTTCGGAAATAGCTGTAGCCAACAAAATCACAGATATACTCCCATCCGCAATCTGAGAACATCTGGACATATTCATCCTTATTCCTGATTCCTTCCTGGTTATAATCAAGCCTGTAAGCCACCTTCTTAGGTTCACTTTTCTCAAAGTGATAAAAACCCGGAAATGACACATGGGTAAACTTCCATCCCTTTTCATTCATGGCACTCAGATAAGCCTCTTCCTGCTGATACTGAGGGATCGTAAAAAATTTGTAGACTGTTTTTCCGTTTCCCATCATCTCACCTCCTTCATGTTCTTATATAGCCGCGCTATCCTGTTCATTTCCAGATTGAGGACTTCATTTCCCAGATCCGTGATCGAATAGATTTTTCTTTTTTCTTCTTCACGGACAAATCTGATCAATCCGTCTTTTTCCATCTTTGAAAGACTTCCATACATAGTTCCCGGCGCAAGAACAATATCTCCTTCCGTCATTTCTTTGACCATCTGTACTATTCCGTAACCGTGATTGGGTTCCCTGAGACACAACAAAATATAGAATCCTGTTTCTGTCATAGGAACATAAACCTTCTTGATGTGTGCATCCATGACTTACTCCTTTATATTTAACTGCGATGTATCGCACCTCGATATATACAATATCGCAGTGCGATACATATGTCAAGCAGTTTTTTTGGACCCCCCGGGACGGGGTCAGGGGTCCACTTTTCATGGTGACGGTCCGCAATGTCCAACAGTAAATTTACGCCTTCTTCCGAGGATTTCGTCAAGAATTATGTTAAAATAATGCTTATTTTATATTGCAGGATAATTGGACCCCCGGGACAGTCCCCGGGGTCCATTTTGTGGAGTTGCAGATGAAATGAAAACAATAAGAGTAGTAGCGGCGGTTATCCGTAACGGTGATAAGATATTTGCCACCGCCAGAGGATATGGTGAATATAAAGGCTGGTGGGAATTCCCGGGCGGAAAGATCGAAGATGGAGAAACACCGCAGCAGGCTTTGATACGTGAGATCCGCGAGGAACTGACGGCAGAGATTACTGTAGGGGAGCTGATCAAAACGATCGAATATGATTATCCTGCATTTCACCTTTCCATGGACTGCTTCTGGGCAAAGGTGGTATCAGGCCATCTTGAACTGAAGGAAGCGGAAGATGCAAAGTGGCTTACAAAAGATCAGCTGGATGAAGTGAAGTGGCTTCCCGCAGACTTGGAACTGATAGATCCTATAAGGCAGATGCTGGATAGAATGGATTTGATATGAGAAAATGGACCCCCGGAATGGACC
>OMRF01000341.1 GCA_900313435.1 uncultured Lachnospiraceae bacterium
CGATCTTTAGCCGGTCTTTTTTGGAACGCTTATATTCACTGATCTCCACCGCTTCCACGGCATCTTTTTTTACAAACAAAAGCGCTGTCACAAGGATAAGCACAAGTGACACAAGAGTGTACGGCAGCATCAAAAGTATGAACGAAGAAAGACTCATGCCTGAAAGGGAATAAAGATAGAGGTTCTGCGGATTGCCAAGTGGTGTCAGCATGCTTCCCAGATTTGCCGCCACGGTTTCAAGAACGATGACGATAATGAACAGGTCTTTTCGTTTCGCCAGTGAGAGCGTTACGATGGTAAAGGGTACAAAAGTAAGGAGCGCGACATCATTCGTGATCAGCATGCTGCTAAAGAAGCAAAGCCCGATCAGAACAAAAGCCACGCCCCGTATGGAGTTCATCTTGTTTACAAGTACCTCACCGATCTGCCTGAAGACCGAAAGCTTCTGTAATCCCGCCATCGTCAGCATGAGCGCCAAAAGGATGCCAAGCGTCCGGTAATCGATGTAGGAAAAATACTCACTGTCAGGTTTTACGAAAAAGCAGGAGATCAGTGCCAGAATAAACGCGACGCATAAGACCGCTTCACGTTTTAAAAAGTTCTTAACCCTTACCAAAAAGCGCTTACCGCCTTATCTTATCTTCTCGACAAAATCCGTCATCACTTCTGATATTTCAATCTGCTGCGGGCATACCTGCTCACAGCTCCTGCAATGAAGGCAGGCTGAGGGTTGCTGATCCTCGGGTACGACCGCCATTGCCATCGGTGCTATAAAAGTCATCCCGCCGTATGCCGCAGTGAGGAGATGCTCATTATAAAGCTCTATCATCCTCGGGATATCAATTCCCTGCGGACAATGGCTCACGCAATAGTGGCAGGCCGTACAGGGGACTGATTTAAGCTCCATCATATGGTTCGCTATTTCCATCACTTTGGCCATTTCTTTTTCATTAAGAGGTCTGTCTTCCGAGAAGGTCTTGAGATTATCCTCAAGCTGCTCCTGGTCTGACATGCCGGAAAGTATGACACTAACGCCCTCTATACTCTGCAGAAACCTAAATGCCCATGCCGGGATCTCTTCCTCAGGTCTCAGTGCTTTAAGATCGGCCGTTTGCGTGTCATTAAGCTTTGCAAGCCTTCCTCCGCGGAGGGGTTCCATTACCCATACGGGAATGTTCCATTCACGACAAAGCTCGACCTTTTCCTTTCCGTGCTGGAACTTCCAGTCAAGATAATTGATCTGAAGCTGACAGAACTCCATGTCTTTTCCGTATGCGTCCAGGAATCTCTTCAGAACATCAAGCTCTCCATGGCATGAGAAGCCAAGATGCTTGATCCTTCCGTTCTTCTTCTGTTCCATCAGATGATCATAGATCCCGTACTTGGGATCCAGATACTCATTGATGTTCATTTCGCAGACATTATGAAAAAGATAAAAGTCAAAGTAATCTGTTTTTAACTTCTTTAACTGCTCCTCAAATATCTCCTTAACCTTCGGCATATTGGAAAGATCATAACCGGGAAACTTATCCGCAAGATAATAGCTTTCCCTCGGATATTTTGAAAGAGCCTCAGCAAGAACGAGCTCCGAATTGCCGTTGTGATAACCCCATGCCGTATCGAAGTAATTAACCCCGCTCTTTATGGCAGTATCGACCATCTCAAATACCTGATCACGGTCAGGCCTTGAGTCATCACCGTCTATAACCGGAAGCCTCATCGCTCCGAAGCCAAGCTGAGACAGTTTCTTCCCCTGGAATTCTTTGTATATCATTTAACACCTCTTTCTGCCGTTATTCTTCGGCAAAAAACGATAACTTAAAACTCCTGATTTTTCAAGAGGTGCTTATGCCTTCGCCGCATATGCCATATCCCAGAAACTGTCTTCATGATCAGCGCAGTTTCTGAAGATGTCACAAAGCTCTTCGATCCGGCTGTCGTCAATACCCTCACTTACCTCATCAAGCTTATCTATCCACATCTGATTGGCATTGAGATACTCATCGGACGAGTAGGCATCGAACCATTCTTTATATGGTGAATGCGCTATCTGTTCAGGGTATCTTTTTTTCATTGTCGTCCCGATAAACGCATACATCCACGAACAATGAAGCATTGCCGCAAGTCCGGCTATGACTCCGCCATCTTCAACGATCTTTTTTTGATATCCTGCATATTCCGAATTCTCTTTCGCTCTTTCATGATCATTGAGCTTATCATCTGTTATCCCAAGCTTTTTCATATTGGGAATATGCACTGCCTCAAGTTCGTCTTTGACAGCTGTTATTATATTGCCCAAAAACGTGCCAACATCGCCCGGACCGGCTTTTTCCTGTATCAACTGAAGCGTTACGATATAGTCTTTCAGGTAATAATAATCCTGGACCATATAGTTTTTGAATTTTTCTTCCTCTAGAGAGCCTTCTGCCATTTCCCTTACAAAAGGCTTATCCAAAGTTTTTTCCCATCTGTCTTTGACAGATCCGTATAGTATTTCTGTCAGACTCATTTATTTCCCATCCTCCTGTTTTGTGGCTATTATTGCAACATAGCCGCCGCTCTTATAGCCTTCGGTCACTTCTTCCGGTTCCTCATTCGTATACATGGGATTTTTGACAAGCGTCTGATAAAACCTGAAATCTGTGATCCCAAGTTTTTTTAATATTTCTATCTTCTCCTCAGTAGTATGCCAGACGCCTGAGGATGCCAGGGCGAGCGGATAAGGGAGAGATGGCATTGTTCCTTCAAGATATTCATGGTCATAAGTTCCGAGGCTTTTTCCCAAAAGATACATAAACCCAAACGCGCTTTCCTTTGGAACATCAAGGAGGATAAGCCTGCCGCCTGCCTTAAGAGCTTTCAGACTTTTCTCATATACCGGGGAAAGATCCTCCATATAACTTGAACTGCCGTTAAAATAAATAATATCGTACTCATTTTCCGGAAGCTCTGCATCTTCAATCACGCCGTATTTGATGATATTTACTCCTCTTTTTTCAGCAATGGCTCCCATATCGCGGGAAGGCTCTATGCCTTCGATCCCGGATGAATCGATATAGCTCTCAAAAAGCCCGCTGCCGCATCCTACCGAAAGAAGCTTCTTGCCTTGTATATCTCCGAGAGCCTTCTTAAAGAGTTTAAGTTCACTCGTAAAGACATGTTCGTTTTTCATGAACCATTCATCATATTGGTCTGCATAGCCGTCAAATTTCTGCTTTTCCATTTCCGCTTTCCTCACTTTTTTCGTTAATTA
>OMRF01000338.1 GCA_900313435.1 uncultured Lachnospiraceae bacterium
ATAAGCACAGGGTCGAAAGATGCCCGACCATAAAGGATGCCCTGACCTATATCGGGAGAGTCGAAGAAATGGCAGACAAGAAGATCGTTTTTTTCGATATGCAATAATGTTCTGTTGATTTATTTTGTTCATTATAAAATGTGCTAGACTTCTAAATTATTTAAGCACTGATCATCAGATGATAGGTGAAATATTAATATTGCTGTTATGGTAAGAGAGTTTCTGATAATGCTGACGCACACAGATAGTTTTTATTTATATATTGATCCTGCAACAGGCAGCATGTTGTTCTCGGTCCTTGTGGGTGTCTTTATTACCGCAGGTTTTTTCTTAAGGCTTTTTCTTATAAAGATCAAGACTGTCTTGGGTGGCAAAGCGGCACTTCAACAGGCCAAGGACTATAACAGATTCTTATTGTATTCAGATGATAAGAGATACTGGAACAGTTTTGAACCGATATTGGATGAGTTCGAAAAAAGAAAGATAGATGTGGCTTTTTGGACTTCATCGGAAGATGATCCTGTTTTTTCAAAAGAATATAAACACGTTCATCCTGAATTTATCGGAAAGGGCAATAAATCTTTTGTTAAACTGAATGCGGCAAGAGCGGATGTTTTGCTTTCTACAACTCCAGGGCTGGATGTTTTACAGTGGAAGAGGTCAAGAGGTGTAAAGAAATATGTGCTCTTTTTCCACACTGTCGGTACGGCTTTACTCTATAGGATGTTCCAACTCGATTTTTATGATGTGATATTGTCAACATCTGATTTCATTGCAGAAGAGATCAGAACACTTGAAAAAGTGCGTAATCTGCCGGCTAAAGAAATAAGCGTAGTCGGAACACCATATTTTGATGTTCTTTCCAGGAAGATCAGGAATGCCGTAAAACCATCAAATTCAAATAAAGTGATCTTGCTTGCTCCAACTTGGGGCCCCGAAAGTTTTCTGTACAAAATCGGTGACGAATTGATCCAATCCCTGATTGATACGGGATATGATATTGTCTTCCGTCCACACCCGCAGTCTTTTACGGCGGATAAAGATATATTAGACAGTATCAGAGAAAGGTTTGACGGCTGCAGTAACTTCTCCTGGAATACGGATAATGATAACTTTGACATACTGAATAAAGCTGACTTGCTGATCAGTGATTTCTCCGGAGTTATTTTTGATTTTACGCTCTTATTTAACAAGCCGATTATGTATACCACTGTAGAAGGCTTTGATGACAGTGTTTTTGATTATGCCTGGGTGAAAGGAAATCTGTGGATATTTGATGTGCTTCCTTCTTTAGGCTGTGAGATCACGGAAGAAAGCTTAAAAGACATCAAAACCAGGATTGATGAGACTATTTCGAGTGCCAAGTACAAGCAGGGAATCAATGAGGCACGTGATTATGCCTGGAAGTGCCAGGGATGTGCTGCAGAGAAAATAGTTGATTATGTAGTCAAACTCCAATCTGGTCTTGCTGAAACCCCGGAGAAAAAGTAAGTGATCATTGTCGAGGCATTAAAAAACATAATCCTTGCTCCGCTTGAACTGGTGTTCGAGATCATTTTTTCCATTGCGTTAAAGATCACGCATAGTGAAGGTCTGGCAATTATAGTTTTGAGTCTCGTTGTCAGCACGTTGGTCCTGCCGCTATATAAAAGGGCGGAAATGATCGAATCAGAAGAGCGTGAAAAGCAGAAGGAACTCTCACGCTGGGTAACACATATTAAGAAACATTTTAAAGGCGATGATAAGTACATGACGCTCGCGGCTTATTATCGCGAAAAGAATTACAATCCGATCTTTCAATTAAGAAGCTCGATTTCGATCTTACTTCAGATTCCATTCTTTACGGCGGCATACGATTTTTTGGGTGTTCGTGCATCTGAGAGTTTGTCCGGTGTAGTTTTTTTTCTTTTTGATGACCTTGGCAGACCGGACCAGATATTTGCGATAGGAAATGTAACGATAAATGTGTTACCGGTAGTAATGACATTGGTCAATGTCTTAGCTTGTATTATCTATACGAAGGATCTTCCGTTTAAGACTGCCATCCGGTCTTATCTGTTAGCGGCAGTATTCCTGGTACTTCTATATAATTGCCCGTCAGCGCTTTTGCTCTACTGGACAATGAACAATGTCTATTCATTGATCAAGACAATAATTATGAAGAATAACAAGCCCGGGCATTCTTCAAGAAAGATTGCGGATACTAATGATAACGTTAAGCTCAAGACAAATCTGTTATCAAAAGCAACAGGGTTTCTTTCCGGTAAGGATAACGGCAACAGTATCTTCTTCCTTTCAACCCTTTTTATGTCGGTGCTTACGGGCCTTTTAATCCCGCTGTCTTACCTTGGCGCTTCGCCTGAAGAGTTCATAAGCATAACAGATCCTCAGAATCCATTGCGCTATTTGATATCTTCGTTTTTTACAGCCTTTGGTTTCTTTGTGTTCTGGCCCGCTGTTTTTTATTTCCTGGCAAACAGGAAAACAAAAGCCGCGTTCGCTTTACTGATGTTCAGCGTCTCTGTATTCTCGGCAGTTGATTATCTGGTATACGGGAATGATACCGGCAGGATCAATACAAGTCTGGCCTTTGACAAAGACCCAGTTTATCCACTTTATAAAGTGGTTATAAACATTTTTGTTATAGCGGCTGTTTTTGTGGTCTGCTATTTCGTTTACAGATTCAAAAAAGCTTTGGTGTTAGTTTTCGTGGCATCCATCTTGACTGTATTGACGCTCTCGTATACTAATGCCAGGAAGATCCAAAAGACGTTTGATTATGCTGCGGAAAACCTTGATGCTTTTCAAAGAGAGACAGCTCCCAGGATAGAATTGTCATCTGAAGGTGAAAATGTAATGGTAATAATGCTCGATACAGCAATATCCGGCTTTATACCATATGCATTCAATGAGTTTCCGGAGCTGAAAGAGCAGTACGATGGATTTGTGTACTATCCGAACACGATGTCTTTCGGACAAAACACATTGGTAACTACTTCGGCGCTGTTTGGCGGTTATGAGTATACTCCTGAAAGAATGGATGCCAGAGTTAATGAGACACTGGCAGACAAACATGATGAAGCACTTAAGGTAAT
>OMRF01000337.1 GCA_900313435.1 uncultured Lachnospiraceae bacterium
CTTGGATTTGAATCGGATTATATTATACTGGGGCTTGCCGGAGTCGCGGTCTTTCTGCTTCTGTGGGCGATCATCAACACGGTAAGGATAGGAAAGCTCAACAAGAGGCTGGCCGGATTCATGAGGGGCAAGTCAGCAGAATCTCTCGAAGACACATTGATAAAAAGGCTTTCCGAGGTGGATGAGCTTTCCGACAAAAATGCCGCGAACGAAAGAAATATCGAGGTCATCCAGAAGCATCTGAAAAAGTGCCAGAGCAAGACCGCGCTCGTGAAGTACAATGCGCTTGAACAGCTCGGCGGAAACTTAAGCTTTGCCCTCTGTATACTGGATGATCTCAACAACGGATTTATTATAAATGTCGTGCACTCGCGCGAGGGCTGCTACACCTACTCAAAGGAAGTGATAGACGGAAATTCCGTGATCGGACTTGCCGAGGAAGAGGAACAGGCGCTTGCCAAGGCCATGGGCGTGGAACTGAAGAAGTGATGATAGGAGCATTAAAGAAAAGGTGCATAAGTATTTAAGATCAATAGGATTCAGAAACTACGGCAAAAAAGAATTTGACGAATGGCTTTACGGCAAAGCCCTGGTCGCTCCCGATGTTGTGACGGAAGCTCTCGACATGGAGGGAAATGAGATATTAGAGCTTCGTAAGGAAGTTTCCGCCGGCATGGGGATCTGTATGCGGGGGTTCAGGACGCACGAGGGAAGGTTCGTGATGGATTATTATTTTCCATACCGCGAAGCGGTGAGAAAGTCCAACGCGCTTGAAACCAGTGTGATTCCGCAGACTGACCGGAACGGGCTTTATGGAATGAACGATGATACCAGACTGGGACTTGATCTGGTTTATTATGTTCAGGACATGATGAAGTTTTTAAAGTCTGACCAGAGCAAAAATTCGAAGGTCTTCTTCGGAGGGACCTCGCTCATGGGGCTTTCTTCCGGAGGAAAGATAATAATGCCGGTCCAGAAGACCGACGAGGCCATCGAAAGAACAGAAAAGGCGAAGGCCAAACGCAGTGAGCTTCTGCTTGCCGCGCGGGAAGGGGACGAGAGTGCTTATGAGGCTCTTTCGGTAGAAGAGATGGATACCTACAATGAGCTTGCGGTCAGGGCAGTACAGGAGGATGTCTACTCGATCATCGATACTTCTTTTATGCCCAGCGGCGTTGAGATGGATAAATACATGGTCGTCGCCGAGATCACAGGGATCCACAGATTTCTGAACAAGGTTTCAAAACAGACGGTCTTTGTCTTCTCCCTGAAATGCAATCAGATGGAATTTGACCTGACAGTGAACGAGGCGGATCTCCTCGGAGTTCCGGAGGTCGGTCGAAGGTTCAAGGGCGATATGTGGTTACAAGGAAAGGTGAACGCATGAATAATAATGGAGCTCCGGACTATTCCAAGGCGGAGTGCTGGTACAGGATCCCCGAGATCACGAAGGAAGTAGACACCTTCTTTATCTATCCCACGAAATATGCAGCTACCAATGAAGGCGATCCGGATTATGCCACATTGGATAATGAGGAGATGCGAAAAGGTGTAGTGGAAGTGGATACCAGGTATGCGAGCGGTCTCTACGCGGATTCCACAAACCTTTTCATGCCTTACTATCGCCAGGCTGGCTTTCGGTATTTGGCAGAGGTGTGGAGGAAGGAAGGGAATGCAAGGGCAGTCCTTGAAGCAACTCCCTACGAGGATGTGACTAAAGCTCTGGATTATTATTTTGATAATTACAACGGAGGGCGCCCCTTCATCCTGGCGGGTCACAGCCAGGGCTCGGCGCTCTGCTTACTGGCGCTGGAAGATTATTTTAAAAGGCACAGCGACTATTACGAACGCATGGTGGCTGCTTATACGATCGGCTACTCTGTTACGAGGGACATGCTTGATGAGAATCCGCATATGAAGTTTGCCACCGGCGAAACCGACACGGGAGTGATCATCAGCTGGAACACCGAGGGCAAAAGGAATATTGAGGAAAATGCAAAAAACATCGTGCTCCTGCCAAACGCTGTCTGCATCAATCCGCTGAACTGGAAGACAGATGACACCTACGCTCCGGCCAGCGCAAATCTTGGTTCCATTGTGTATGACAAGGATACGGGAAAAACCTCCGTTGAGGATCTTAACGTTGATGCCCGGATAAATCCTGAACGCGGCGTCATTGTCACCAATACGGACTACGACCCCATAGATCTTACTGATCTCTTCGGTCCGGCAAGCTTCCACAACAGCGAAAACACTTTCTACTTATTCAATGTCAAGGAAAATGTAAAAAAGCGCATAGCTGCTTACCTTGAAAAGAAGTGATATTACAAAAAAGCACGAAACCCTGTAAAAACAAGGTTTCGTGCTTTTTCTGTGTTTAATTCACGTTCCTGGCGCGATTCGAACGCGCGACCTTCCGCTTAGGAGGCGGACGCTCTATCCTGCTGAGCTACAGAAACTGATAACAAATGACTGAATAAATATTTTACATTTTTCGAAATGAAAATTCAAGGTTTTTGATGAAAATAAAAGTGGGAACGATAATATATCTTGCGATAGCCGTAATGCTTGCGATTTACGGCATCACCATAATGAGCATTCAGTCCGGATCGAAATTCTTCATCGTCTGGTATATCACAGCGGCTATCTTTGTCCTTGCGGCCCTTGTTCATAACAGCGGAAGATTCAGCGGCGTTCACAAGGGGATCAGGATAACAGTGATGGCGCTTATCTTTGCGGCAGTGGCGTGGATCCTTGTAACACAGATCCTGGTGGTCTCGGCATTTTTTCAAAAGCCGCCGAAGGGGCTTGATTACATACTGGTGCTCGGATCGCAGGTGACGGACTCGGGACCCGCGCCCATTACGAAGTTTCGGCTTGACAGCGCTTATGATTATCTTATGGAAAATGAGGATACCAAGGTCATCGTTTCCGGTGGAATGGCAGGAAGCGAGAGCAGGAGCGAGGGCAGCGTGATGAAGGATTATCTTTTGCAAAGAGGGATCGCTCCGGATCGCATCCTTTCTGAGGAGGAATCTCGAAATACAACAGAGAATATCACACTGTCGAGCCGTTATTTTGATAAGGAAAATGACGAGATCGGCATAGTCACGAACAATTTTCACCTGTTCCGCGCCGAGGCCATCGCGAAGAAGCAGGGGTTGAAGAAGGTTTCAGGCCTTGCTGCGCCATGCCCCGTATATTATCTTCCCAACAATATGTTCCGGGAAAGCTTCGGGATC
>OMRF01000333.1 GCA_900313435.1 uncultured Lachnospiraceae bacterium
GGAATATTCATTAATTCTTCATTTACGGGCACTTCATCAAACAGGGCAAATCCCTTTACCATGTGGACGAGAAATGCTAACGAAGATCAGGGCGAAGTCTATGCGTCAAATCTCATTTACAGCGGAAATCACTATACCGCCTTTGAGACGACATCCTACGGGAAGATGAGGGTAGTGACAGGGATCAATCCCAGAAATTTTTCCGTCCTTCTTTCAAAAGGGGAGAGTATTGAAGCGCCCGAGGCGGTGCTGACCTATTCTGACAGAGGCTATGGCGGCATGTCAAAAAACATGCATGCTTTCGTAAGGAGCCATATCATACGGGGAAAGTACAAAAATTCTGTCCGCCCCATGCTCATCAATTCCTGGGAGGCGCAGTATTTCAACATTGATGAGGGAAAGCTCCTTTCACTTGCAAAGAAGGCTGCGGAGGTCGGCTGTGAGCTCTTCGTGATGGACGACGGCTGGTTTGCAAACAGGAACTCCGACACCTCATCTCTTGGCGACTGGACCGTAAATGAAAAGAAGCTTCCCCACGGGCTCTCAGGACTTTCCGAGAGGATCAGGGCTCTTAATATGGGACTTGGGATATGGATTGAGCCTGAAATGGTGAATGTTGACAGCGAGCTTTACAGGGAGCATCCCGACTGGACCATGGACATCCCGGACTGCGATCATTCGGAAGGCAGGAACCAGAGGTTACTGGATCTTGCAAATCCCGATGTGGTTTCTTATATCGCTGAAAAGATCATAAATGTCCTGTCATCTGCTGAGATAAGCTATGTGAAGTGGGACATGAACAGGATAATCTCTGATTATTATTCAAGATATCTTCCGAAGGAGAGACAGCTTGAGACAGGGCTTCGCTATGTCGAAGGCTTTTATGAGCTCTGCAAAAAGATAACAGGTGCCTTTCCCGACATCCTTTTTGAAGGCTGCGCCTCGGGCGGGAACCGCTTCGATCTCGGGATGCTCTGCTTTTTCCCGCAGATCTGGGCTTCGGACAATTCTGATGCCATATCCCGGATCTCGATACAGGAAGGATATTCCTACGCTTACCCGCAGGAGACATGGACAAGCCATGTGTCATCAGTTCCGAATCATCAGACGCTCCGCAGGACTCCGCTTTCTTCGAGGTTTGCGGTAGCCGCTATGGGAAATCTCGGCTTTGAGTTGAATTTTTCCGACATGAAGAAGGAGGAATTTGAGACCGTAAAAGAATATGCCGCGTTGTATAAGAGGTTCAGGGAGACCCTTCAGACAGGGGATTTCTACAGGATAGAATCCGGAAACAGGACGACATGGGTTACGGTATCAAAGGACAGGACAAAGGCTATTCTCATGCAGATTCAGATCAGATCAATTCCGGCTGAGTCAGTACGTCATATCAGATTCAAAGGGCTTGACAGGGAAAAGAACTACAGACTCTCATCCCTTTCCTTCGATCACGATATCAGGATGTACGGAGATCTCGTAAATACCGTATCTCCGATACATGTGAAGCAGGATTCCTTCCTCCACAATACGATAGCGAAATTTGTACACATGAAGGAGAACGGGGAGGATATTGTGATGAGCGGGGATGACCTCATGAACGCGGGAGTATACTTAAATCCCGCCTACGTCGGGACGGGACTTACCGACGAGACAGCGACGATAGGCGACTACGGCGCGAGGATGTATCTGCTGGAAAGTATCTGATATCCCTTTATTTCCCTTCCAGCTCGATCATCCTGTCAATGCATCCTTTTGCGGCAAGACGTATATCTTCATCGAGGGTAATTTCTTCACCACCTTCTCCCGTGCAGCATTTATAGAGTCCGGGGAGGGTGGTGAGTTTCATATTGGGACAGATCAGAGCCTTTGAGAGCACGTAGAAAGTCTTGTCGGGACAGTCATATTCAAGGTGCTGGAGGATGCTGTTCTCGGTCCCGATTATGAATTCCTTCGCGTCACTTTTCTTTGCAAAGTCAATGATCCCTGTTGTAGAGCCTACATAGTCCGCAAGGTCAGCGACCTCGCCCTTGCATTCCGGATGGACGAGGAGGAGGGCATTGGGATGAGCTTTTTTCTGAGAAACTGCTTCTTCCTTTGTGACTGCCGCGTGCCTCGGGCAGCCGCCCTGCATCAGCTTGAAATCCTTGTCAGGGCACTGCTTCTTTACAAAGCTTCCCAGATTGATGTCGGGAACAAAGAGTATCTTTTTTTCCGGCATGTTTTTTATTATCTTCACGGCTGAAGAGGATGTGACGCAGACGTCGCATTCGGCCTTCAGCTCCGCTGTGGTGTTCACATAGCATACCGCGGCATAGCCCGGATTTTTTGCCTTCAGATCCCTCATCTTTTCAGCGTCTATCTGGTCTGCCATGGGGCAGCCCGCCTCGGGAGCGGAGAGTATGACGGTCTTCTCCGGGGAGAGGATCTTCACTGTCTCTGCCATAAAGCGGACACCGCACATTATGACCGTCTTCTGGGCGACAGAAGCTGCCTTCACGGAAAGACCGTAGGAATCTCCCACGAAGTCCGCAACCTCCACTATGTCGTGGGACTGGTAGGAGTGGGCAAGGATGCAGATGTCGCGCTCCTTTTTGATCTCCATTATCTTTTTCTGAAGCTCTGATACAGTCATATTTTGCTCCTTTCAAAAAGCGCAGCCCAACCAAGGGCTGCGCTTATAAAAAAAGCTCCAGAGCGGATTCGAACCGCTGACCCCTTCATTACGAGTGAAGTGCTCTACCGGCTGAGCTACTGAAGCAAAAGTCTTCTTTCAAAGACAGCTTTTGTATTATATAAGACCATAGTTCTTTTGGCAAGTGGCTATTTAGACTACATTCTCTATCTGCCAGTCTATCGGCGTGACACCGTTCTTTACAAGATAATCATTAGCCTTTGAAAAATGTTTACATCCAAAGAAGGCACCTCTTGCCAGGGGCGACGGGTGTGCGGCTTCAAGTACAAGGTGATCTTTATTGTTAAGAAGCGCCTTTTTTGCTCTCGCACGGTTTCCCCAGAGCATGAATACGAGGGGGCCGTCCTTTTCGTCTGCGGCCTTTATCACGGCGTCCGTAAAGCGCTCCCATCCATAGTTGAACATCTAAGCCGCGGAGTGCGCCATGACGGTGAGAGAGGTGTTAAGAAGAAGGACTCCCTGTGAAGCCCATTTTGTCAGGTCACCCGTGTTCGGAATATAGCAGCCAAGATCATCGGAAAGCTCTTTGTAGATGTTCACAAGAGAGGCGGGGATCCTGATCCCCGGATTTACGGAAA
>OMRF01000397.1 GCA_900313435.1 uncultured Lachnospiraceae bacterium
AAAGGAAGAGGGCTATGAGGTCATCCTGGCAAATTCCAACCCGGCTACCATCATGACCGATAATTCCATAGCGGACAAGGTGTACATGGAGCCGCTTACGCTGGAATACATGGCGAGGATCTGCCGCTTTGAGCGTCCGGATGCCATCGTGCCCGGCATCGGCGGACAGACGGGTCTGAACCTTTCCCTTCAGCTGGCCGATAAGGGCGTGCTCGAGGAGTGCGAGATCGAACTGCTCGGCACAGATGCGGACAGTATCCGCATGGCGGAGGACAGAGAACGCTTCAAGGAGCTCTGCGAAAGCCTGGGAGAGCCGGTTGTGCCCTCCGAGATCGCGGAGAGCATGGATGAGGGCCTTGCCGCAGCTGAAAAGATAGGCTATCCGGTCATCCTGCGCCCGGCCTTTACCCTGGGCGGCACCGGAGGCGGTTTTGCCAACAACGAAGAAGAAATGCGCGAAAAGATGAAGGCAGCGCTTTCCCTTTCGCCTGTTCATCAGGTGTTGGTCGAAAAGAGCATCAAGGGCTACAAAGAGATTGAGTACGAGGTGATCCGCGACGCGAACGACACAGCGATCACCGTTTGTAATATGGAAAACCTGGATCCGGTCGGCATTCACACGGGAGATTCCATCGTGGTTGCGCCGAGCCAGACCCTTACGAACAAGGAGTATCAGATGCTTAGAAGCAGCGCGTTAAAGATCATCCGCGCGCTGAAAGTGAAGGGCGGATGTAACGTGCAGTTTGCACTTGATCCCGAGTCCTTCCACTACTACGTGATCGAGGTAAACCCCAGGGTATCCAGATCATCGGCGCTTGCCTCAAAGGCAAGCGGCTATCCGATCGCAAGGGTTTCCGCAAAGATCGCCGTGGGCATGAACTTAGACGAGATCCGCTTGGCAAACACCCCGGCCTGCTTCGAACCCTCGCTGGATTACGTGGTGACCAAGATGCCGCGTTTCCCCTTTGACAAGTTTACCCTGGCGGATAATTCCCTCTCCACGCAGATGAAGGCTACGGGAGAGACCATGAGTGTGGGCAGGACCTTTGAGGAGAGTCTGTTAAAGGCCATCCGTTCCCTGGAGGACGGCAAGAACCATATTCACCACGCGAAGTTCGATGTCAAGAACCTTTCGGATAAACCCGAGCCCGAAAACCGCGAGGAGGCAAAGGAAAAGCTGCTCGCCTATATCGAAAACGGCACGGACGACCGCATCTATGCCCTGTCCGAGCTTTTGTGGCTGGGCGCGGATCTGCACACGATCTACGCGCGCACAAAGATCGATATGTTCTTCCTGGACAAGATCAAAAACATCGTGGATTTTGAAAAACGTCTTGAAGATGCCGGCAGCGAGATAGACAGGGATCTGATGTACGAGGCAAAGCGCATGGGCTTTTCGGATTCCTACATCGCGGAGCTTGTGGAAAGCTCCGAGGATGAGATCCGCAAGCTGCGCGGTCAGTACGGGATCCGTCCCGTGTACAAGATGATCGACACCTGCGCGAGCGAGTTCGAGAGCTATGTGCCCTATTTCTATTCAACCTACGAGGACGAGAACGAGTCGGTGGTTTCGGACGGAAAGAAGATCATCGTGCTCGGCTCCGGCCCGATCCGTATCGGACAGGGCGTGGAATTTGACTACTCAACGGTGCACGCCGTTCGGACCATCCACGAGATGGGCTACGAGGCCATCGTGATCAACAATAACCCGGAAACCGTATCAACGGATTACACCACGGCCGATAAGCTGTATTTCGAGCCCCTGACCGTGGAGGATATCTTAAACATCATAGAATTGGAACAGCCCATCGGCGTGATCGCAACCCTGGGCGGGCAGACGGCGGTCAACCTGGCCGAACCGCTTGCATCGCGCGGCGTGAAGATCATAGGCACGGGCCCCGAGGCAATCTTTAAGGCAGAGGACAGAGATGCCTTCGAGCACCTGATCAAATCGCTCGAGATCCCGCAGCCCAAGGGCGAGGCCGTGACCAATATCGAAGACGGCGTGAAGGCGGCAAGCAAGATCGGCTATCCGGTTTTGGTGCGTCCCTCCTTCGTGCTTGGCGGACGTGCCATGGAGATCGTGGCGAACGAGGAGATGCTGCGCCACTACTTAAAGACCGCGGTGGAGGTGGACGAGGACCGTCCGGTGCTCGTGGACAAGTACATCGTGGGCAAGGAAGTGGAGGTAGATGCCGTTTGCGACGGAACGGATGTCTTCCTGCCGGGCATCATGGAGCTTGTGGAGCGCACGGGCGTGCACTCCGGCGACAGTACCAGCGTGTATCCGCCGTATTCCATCTCCGAAAAAGTGAAGGAGACCATTTGGGAGTACACAAAGAAGCTGGGAGTCGGCATAGGCATTCAGGGCCTTTACAACATTCAGTTCATTGTGGATAAACAGGATGATGTTTACATCATAGAGGTGAACCCGCGTGCGTCCAGAAGCGTGCCCTTCCTATCAAAGTCTACAGGCGTTTCGCTTGTGGATATCGCGACGAAGGTTATGCTGGGCGAAAGCCTGAAAAGTCAGGGCTATGCGGATCAGGTGCTGCCGGAAAAGAAGTTCTGGTATGTGAAGGCACCGGCCTTTTCCTTCGAAAAGCTGTACGGCATGGACGCTTACCTTTCTCCGGAGATGAAGTCTACCGGTGAGGCGATCGGCTACGACAAGAGCTTGAAACGCGCGCTGTACAAGGCGCTGCAGGCTTCCGGTATCAAGATGAAGGAGTACGGAACCGTCATGTTCACACTGGCGGATGAGGATAAGGAAGAAGCGCTGCCTCTGGTAAAGCGTTTCTTTGAACTCGGATTTAACATCGAGGCGACGGTCGGAACCGGTGTGTTCTTAAAAGAGCACGGAGTGAGAACGAGAATCCGCGGCAGCATGTCCGACAGGAGCGACGAGGTATTAAAGTCGATCCGCGCCGGCTATGTGAGCTACATCATCAACACGCGTGCCATTCTTTCCGGTGTTCATTACCGCGACGGAGCGGAGATCAGACGGTGCGCGATCATGAACGGAGTCACGATGTTTACATCGTTAGACACAGTGCGCATCCTGCTGGATGTACTGGAGGATATCTCACCCAGGATAAGCTGCATTTGAGTGACGGGATTCTTCCTGTTGCTTCGCAAGCCCTCGCCGGGCCGGCACCACACCACTTCGTGA
>OMRF01000328.1 GCA_900313435.1 uncultured Lachnospiraceae bacterium
CACCTGGGGTGTGATGGTGACGATGGCTACCGTGCTGCTGCGCTGCACGGGGATAGATATCGTATGGGCCTATTTCATAGTCTCGTTTACCGAGTTGATCAAAAACTTTATAGGTTATGTCATGGTAAAGAGTAATGTATGGCTGAACCAGATAGTATAGCGGCGGGCACACTGTATTTGAGTTTTCGCCGGAAAAATATTATAATACTGACGTTTATTTTAATTTGGAGATCGTTCTTCCGGAGTTTTTATGAACAATGAAGAGATGAATTATAAGCTTGGACAGATCATGGGTCTTTCCCAGGAGGAGCTTCGGCACAGGCTGATCGAAGCTATGGGGCGTATTGATTTTCTCATGACCCATGATATGCAGCTGCAGATGAACAATGTCCGCTATGGTACAAGTATCATCACTCACCTTGTTGAAACAAAGGAGATCAAGGATTACAACGTCTGCTTCTTCAATATCAGGAACATGGCGGGCATCAACGCGATCGCGGGACGTGATGCCGGAACCGCCGTGATGAAGGATTTTGTAGGAGGGATAGAATTCTTCCTTTCCGGGCGCGAGACCATCTTTCGGATGGGCGGCGACAATTTCACCGTTATCATCAAAAAAGAAAAGACCGAGCAGTTCATAAAGATGATCAAGGGAACGAAGATCAAGGTTCCCGGACCGGCTGATGAGACCGTCATTGTTTCCGCCGTAGCAGGTATTTATGAGTGTGATGAGAGGACGACCCTGGATGATGCCATGGACAATTCCCTTGAAACCATGAATCTTGCAAAGTTTTCGCGCCATGTGTCCCATCTTTTTTACAATAAGGAGATCGCCTCCATCATCATGAATATAAAGCGCGTTGAGAATGTTTTTCCGGATGCGCTAAAGAATGGTGAGTTCACGGCCTTTTATCAGCCCAAGGTAAATATAGACAATAATAAGCTGACAGGCGCGGAAGCGCTCTGCCGCTGGGTCCGTCCTGACGGGGTGCTCCCTCCCGGAGCGTTCATTTCCGTACTTGAAAGGAGCAAGAGGATCTGCAAGCTTGATATGTATATGCTGGAAAAGGTCTGCAAAGATATTCGTATGTGGCTTGATGAAGGAATCCCTGTTGTTCCGGTTTCAACCAACTTTTCCAGGATGAACTTACAGACTCCCGATATCGTGCCTTCTATCATCAGTGTAATAGATAAATATCAGATCCCTCATGAGCTCATCTCGATAGAGGTTACTGAGACAAAGGAGGATGAGGAATTTCAGAGGCTTAAGGAATTCGTCAACGAGCTTCTTTCATACGGGATCAAGGTATCCGTTGATGATTTCGGAACAGGCTATTCCTCAATGACGACCATAAGGGACATACATTTCTCCGAGATGAAGATAGACAGGAGTTTTTTCCTCTACAATGATGAGACTGAGGACAGGAACCTCGTGATGGTTCGTCATGTGATAAAGATGGCCGAGGAGCTTTCCATGTCCTGTATTGCCGAGGGTGCTGAAACGATAGAACATATCGCGCTCTTAAAGAGCATGGGTTGCAGGTTCGTTCAGGGCTTTTTCTTTGACAGACCGCTTCCCGAGAACGAATTCAGAAAGAGGCTTAATGAGCCTTATTACAAATAATATTGCGGGTGTTTTTTAAAACGGAGGGGGAAAAATGGCAGATATCAGCAAAGACGCAAAGATCTGTATCATAGGCGGCGGTCCCGCCGGCCTTTCCGCAGGGATGTATCTCGAACTGAAGGGCTATCAGAATTACACGATCCTTGAAAAGGAGGATCATGTTGGCGGGAAGTGCCACAGTCCTGAATATGAGGGAAGACGCTATGAGATGGGGGCTATCATGGGCGTTCCTTCTTATTACGCGGTTCATGACATAGAAAACTTCTGCGGCATCACTCATGACGGACCGAAGCTTTGCCGTAATTACAAGGATGCTTCGGGAAAGGTCATCGATCCCTTTGATCCCAAGAAGAATCCGCTGAAGGTTCCCCACCTTCTCAAGATGAGAAATCAGATGAAGAAATTCGCTGAGCTCCTTGAGACAAAGTACAAGGGTTATGATCTGAACGGTCACCGCGGGGTTTCGGAGGGACGATATGAAGGCTTTGCTGTCACGCCCGAAAGGGAGAAGGTGAGCGGAACAAACGAGTATTTAAAGGATCTTTCCCTTCCCTTCGATGAATTCTGCAGGATCAACGGAGTAGAGCTCGTTCAGGATATCTGGATCGGACCCTTCACGGCCTTCGGCTACGGATACCTTGATGAGATTCCCGCGGCTTATGTCCTCAAATATCTTGATTTCCAGACCACAATGAACTTCGTGAACGTGAACCTGTGGACCTGGAAGGACGGAACCCAGTCCATATATGAAAGGCTCAATGAAAAGCTGAAGAACCCCGCGCGCTTGAATTCCGACATCACAAAGGTGGAGAGGAAGAAGGGGAAAGTCTTTGTTACCGTAAACGGGAAGGTCGAGGAATACGACAAGATCATCGTTACGGCGCCGCTCCAGTTCATGCCGGATTACTTTGACGCGACCGACGAGGAGAAGGAGCTTTTCTCAAAGATAAAATATGAGCGTTATGACGTTCTTGCCTTCACAACGAAACCCGAGGATCATCCCGAGATATCCTACTATATCTTTGACAATATGGATCCGAAGAGGTATGGGCACCTGATGGTCTACTACAGGAGATGGCGGGATGATGACACACAGATGCTCACTACTTATGCTCTCAGAAATCATGAAGGCGATCCGGAGATATCTTATGAGGACTGCAGGAATATGGTCCTTTCCGATCTTGAGACAATGAAGAATCC
>OMRF01000327.1 GCA_900313435.1 uncultured Lachnospiraceae bacterium
CGGGGGATCGGAGCCTCTGGGGGCGTGAAGAGGTGAATTATCTCATGCTGGAAGCAGAGGATGCGGAGTTTGCCAATCGCCTCAATGAGTATGCGATTCAGAAAGAAGAGAATGAAAAGCTGATCGAACAGATCGTCAGGGATGCAGGCTACTCATCCATGACAAATAAAGCCATTGTCAAAAAGATCAGGGAAAAGCTGGCGTCCGTCGTGATCTTCGGCGCAGAAACCGAGATCGCGGAGCAGACCGAAAAATATCTGGAGGTCGCCCATATTTTCTGTGCGGACGAGGTTGGCGCGGAGCGCCGCGTGAGTATGATCATGATGACATACCAGATCCCCGAAGAGTATCGGGATGCCCTTATATTGAAGCTTTCACGCGGCGCAAAGGGTGATAATATGGTCAAAACCATCGCCCAGGGCGATGTTATGCTGCAGAATGAAGCTGCTCAGGGGTTTGCCGAAAATCTTCAGTTCGGGATAAAAACCCTTGAAAAGACCGGGATATACCGCAGGGCGCTTTCAAGGAAGCAGTGGAAGGCAATCGATAAGCTGCGCCGCTATGCCGGTGTCTTTGAACGGGAGAGTTTTTCACGGGAATTGAAAAAGATTCTGGCTGATAAAACAGGAGAAAAGATCACTAGAGAGGAATATAAAAAAGGACTTGCCGCTTCCGGACGAAGGGGGATCGGTTTCTCGGCGAGGATCTTGGGAGATCAGTTCCTTTCGCACAAGGACATGCAGGGTATTTTGAAGGAGGATGAGGTTGAGTGGTTTCGGGAGAATCTCATCCGCGCGCTGGCGCCGGACGAGGAGACTTTTGCCGCACTCGAGCATGCACAGACGATCGACATCATGAAGATTGCCGGCACCATGCGGAAGGTGTTTCGCGAGCTGAAGGATCGGATTGCCGCCATGCATGCAGATGATAAGCTGGATAAGTCGGTCTGCCGTCAGGTTCTTTTGCGCATCGCTTCCGAAAACATAGGAGAAGGCGACTTCGAACGGATCCTTGAAGAAGAAAAGAAGGCCTTTACCGACAGGAAAGCACTGGCACAGGAGATGAAGGCTGTAAAGGCGGTGGCAAAGGGCGATGTCAGCGGCGGCTTTGACTGTGAGAGGAAATACGAAACCTACAAAAAACGCAGGAAGCTGCTCGCGGATTATGAGCAGGGTCGTTTTGCCGTACTTTCAGATTATCTGATGAATGACCCGGAATTCTATCGTGAGATGATGAACTGCACGGATGAGGAAGCCGTTAGTTTCCTGAAGGAGACAGAGGAGAAGTACGGCGCTCTGGCAGATGCGTTACGAACAGCGGATGTGAGTCCTGTCGTAAAGCAGATGTATCTGGACAAAAAATTCGACGATATCAAATCCGGCGTTCTGAAGGGAGAGGTCATCTTCTGGAAGAGAGAGATCCGTCTTGAGGATAAGCTGATTCATGAAGAAAAGCAGCAGGATGGTTCCACGATCAATGAAAACGTAAAGAATGCGACAAAAGAGGTCATAAAGGAGATCCTCAGAGAAGAAAAGTCCGACCTCTCAAAGAAAGATCGCGCGTCGGCAATAGACGGGTTTATTCAGTACAGGCTCCGTAAGCTTTATCAGGATAAGGATGGCTTTGACAAGCTTCAGTCAAAGAGTGAATTGAAGGAAGACCTTTATCTTGCCTATAAGGCCATGGAAGAGAACCGAAGAGCAGCGTTTCAGGCATTCGGGAAAAGACTGAAGGATAAAAATTCTCCGTTTTTCAATGAAACGGATCAAAAGAAAAAGAAACTGATCGGAAGATTTGCCGTATATATCGGTGAAGCCGCCGCCGACGAAGCAGATACTGAGGCTTTTAAGAAAAAGCTGTCTGACAGTATTAAGGTATTTGAAGAAAAAGCCATGGAAGAGGGGAAAAGAATCTTAAAAAAGGCGGCTCCCCCGGAAAATGAAACGATCCGTAAGGAGACAGAAGAGCGCCTGAACACCGAAAAGGCAGCTCTTTCCAAGGCCGGATATCTGCTCATGGAGGATGAGGAGACAAAGGCCATCCTTAAGGATATCCGTGAGAAAAAGGCGTTGGTCACTTTTGGGTCGGAGAAGAACACGGCGCTCTCCCATGGGAATTGGGAGAGGGCAAGAGAGCATGTACGCGAGCTGCTTGCTCCCTATTTGGGAAATGATCTTTCGCCCCTCATCGTCAACTGCCTGATCGAGAAGAATACCATAACATTGTCTGACACTCTGATCGGGGTCGGTATCAATGTCACTGCCGATAAAGCCTTATTTGGCGGAGAGCAG
>OMRF01000326.1 GCA_900313435.1 uncultured Lachnospiraceae bacterium
CAATCCTCGTGACTTTAGCAGTTCCTGTTGCCGTCAGGGCTACACCTGCCTGCGCACACGTACCAGTGTAACTTGCATCATCTGATGTTGCTGTGAAAAGGGCAGTCTCACCGCCACCGGTGCCCTCTCTCCATCCTTTGAAGTCTATGGAATCGCCTGTATTGAGAGAATCTGCCAAAGGATTCGTTGTTGTTCCTGGTGCTATGGTAAATGGTATTGGCGTTGGATTGGTCACATGGCCACCAGGGCCTGCGATTTCTTTTAGCCAATAGTTTCCATTGCGCATTTCGAGTGTTTCCGACTCGCCTCCTCCGTTGGTTATAAGGAGAGCATTTTTGCCGTCAACAGTTGCTGCCTGAGTTGTGCATGCGGCATCTGCATATATCTGATACTGTGCATTGCCTACGGAGTATCCGCTGAGTGAGAGGACATCTCCCGGGGCTTCTGATGACTTGATGATCTTTACAGAACCGTTTTTAAGCGGCTCAAGCTTGAATTTATAAATAGCAGTTGCATCCTGCTTGGAGGATCTTGTCTGAGAAAATGCGAAGACCACATAGCCAGCATCCCTGTCGATGCCAAGACATGTCATATAAGTGGTCGCAGCATCTCCACCGTTTGTTGAGCCGGCCCCGCCGTCCGAAGCTGCGTACTCAAGTTCGTTACATGATGCGCAAAACCAGTAGTCGCCCGTTCCAAGACCCGTAACATCAAATGTGAAATCAGGGTTTCCGCGATTGTAGCCATCGGCGTTTGGATCGGATACCAGATTTCCATTGGATCCCGCCGGATTCTCACAACCTGCTACAACAGATCCGGCTTTCGGGAATGTCAGAGCGAAGTTGTTCGCTCCGCCAATTCCGTTTCCTGAGCCCGAACCGGAATTTATTGTTACAAATAGAGACTTTTTCAGAGTGTTACGATACTCCATCATCCACTCGTAGATGGTTTTTGTTTCTATCTCGAGGTCATCCGGATCGCCGTCAGGATCACCGACATAGTGTCTTACCTGCATGTCTCTTGTGAACTTTCCATCATCAAGAAGGATTCCAAGATCTGCTCCTACGGCATATGATGCTATGGACCATAATTCCACGAAGTTGGCATCATATTTTTTCTTGCCATTTGTACCGCCATTTAGCCAGCCTTCTCCGGAGCCTTTGATATCCGAAGCACCGCCATACAGGTAGTGTATGGACTGCGTCCAACCCTTTAGTGTCTTTTTGTGGGATTCTCCGCCGCTATTACTGCCCCAATATGTTTTCGCCTGATATTTTCCTCTCCAGCCTACGAACATCCAGCTTGGTACGTCTACTTTCACTTCGACGTCGTCCTCGTTTTTAAAGAGAGTCATATCGGACTGCGTGACTGCATATGCGACTAATGAGAGCTTTTCAATAGCCGATGACGTGACATCTTCCGCTACATCTTTCATGTCGTCAAGCATTTTCTGATTCTCGAACACAATGTTGATATTTGAAACAACACCCGGCATTGCGAAAATCTGAAGCTTGCCGGAAGACTTGTCGTATATCCACGCATCATCATTGATCGGAATCAGCTGACCGTTCAGAAAGACTGTGATGTCTTCCGAATTGCGGTGCTTTACTCCTGTGGATACAGTGAGTTGTTCAAGGTCGAAGATATTGGCTGATTGGACTGTTTTCTCTACAGGTTCGTCCTTTTTAAGAATCTGAACCGGGATGCGTTTCGTGAAGTCCATATCGTCGCCAATAGCATAGTTGAGCTGAATGGCAAGAAGCTCACCCTCAGGTGTTTCGTAATCGTTTTTCGGGTTGTCTACTGCGGACTTAGGAATGTACAAAATTCCCTTCTCGTACTTCCATCCCGATATGAGCTCGGCCATGTCGTTGTTATAGGCGACGACCAGATCGTATGCCTTGAAGTTGTTGTTGAACTTATTTACGTTCGGGATGGCGATGTAGTAATCGCTGTCATCGTCAACGTTGTAAACAGGCATCTGGTAGTTCATGGAAGCAATGTAGTTGTCTTTTTCGAACTTAAAATCTCCCTGCTTGTCCACGTTGTATGTAGCTACGCCCTTTGCTGCTGTGACTACATCGATGAAGCGGTCCATGCTTACTTCGGATACATCTACATATTTAGAGTCCGCATACTGCATGATGTACAACGGATCATATGACAGATAATCTTCACGTGATGCATCGAACGGTTCAACTTCTTCTACTGCTTCTTCCTCAGGGAGAGCGTCCTCCGGGGTTTCCTCCAAAGTCTCTTCTCCTTCGGGAGTTGTTGTTTCCGTTTCTTCTTTCTGTTCTTCTGCTGGTGCCTGCTCTTTTACAGCGTCTTCCTGCACGGACTTATCTGCTTCTTCATTTACAGCAGGAGCTTCTGTGCCGGTCTGTTCGTCTGCAGCAGCAGGCTGAACTGGTTCCTGCTGTTCAGCAAATGCCATAGAAGGCATCATCGTGAACATCATGCAGAAAACCATCAGAAAAACAAATATCTGTTTTCTGTGTCTTTTCATGTGTGAAATTTTCCTTTCATTGTCTTTTAATGTGCTGCGCCTTTTCGTTTCGCGTGATGGATGACCGCGGACGTTTGTGTTTTCTGTCATTTGCATTCACCTCTCTATCGGTTTCAACAAAAAAAGGAAGCAGCTGCTTCCTTTTCAACACCTTGTTTTATTACGCTTATTAGCCTGAGAAAAGGCGCCGGCAAATTGAATACCGGAGCCTTTTGCGTTTGATTGTGTATAAAAAGCAAATAATAAAGCCGCTCAACAGAGCAGCCTTTATACGGGACATACCCGTCTATATATACTTCAACACACTAATATTATATATCGTTTATTTTGTATTGCAAGTGAATTATGGTATCAAAAAGTGACTTTTCTTATTTGTTTCCATTTACTTGCGGGAAAATACAGGCTATACATGCTCGCACGACAGAGACCATCAGCTTTCAGACAAAGAAATATGCCGCCCGCCCCCTCTTAGCGAAGGAACGGACGGCGTTTGTAGTTACAATATTACTGAGTTGCTGTTCAATAGAACGAATTACTGTTCTG
>OMRF01000330.1 GCA_900313435.1 uncultured Lachnospiraceae bacterium
AGACTCATCAAAGATGATACACTCCGGTTCCATCGAAAGAACCCCCGCAACAGCAATCCTCTGCTTCTGCCCTCCTGAAAGATGCTCCGGAGAATTCCTTCTCTTATCAAACATCCCTACCTGCGTTAGTGATCTGTCAACCCGCTTCCTGATCTCCTCCGAGGGCACACCGAGATTTTCAGGTCCGAAGGCGCAATCCTCCTCAACAATGGATGAGACGATCTGATTGTCGGGATTTTGGAAAACCATTCCGGCTCTGGATCTTATCTCCATCCTGCTCTCTTCGTCATATACATCCATCCCGCAGACCGTAAGGCTTCCTTCTGAAGGAGTGATAAGAGCATTAATGTTTTTTGCGAGGGTGGATTTGCCGCAGCCGTTGTGCCCTATTATCCCAATGAAGCGTCCCCTGATGATGGAGATATCTATATGATCGAGAGCAGTATCGATGCTTTCGACATTTCCCTCATCATCCCTGCGGAAAAACTCCGTTGTCAGGTTCTCGCCCTTTATGATGAGGTCCTCATCTTTTTTTCTGACCTTATCCTTCATCTGCCTGTCTTCTCACTTATCCGCATGGGCCTTCAGGAAGGCTTCTATACGGGCAAGCGCTTCCTTTAAGCGTTTCAGTGAATATGCGTAAGATATTCGGACAAAGCCTTCTCCGGAATCGCCGAAAGCTGTGCCCGGAACCACAGCAACCTTCTGCTCCTTAAGAAGCGCGGTCGCAAACTCGTCGGATGTCATGTTGAACTGCTTTATTGAAGGGAAGATATAAAAGGCTCCGAACGGCTCAAAACACTTAAGTCCCATCTCCTTAAAGGAGTGGACCAGGAACCTTCTTCTCCGATCATACTCCATCTTCATCGCGGAAACCTCCGCGTCACAATTTTTCAAGGCCTCTATGGCAGCATGCTGAGATGTAACAGGGGCGCACATTATAGCGAACTGATGAATCTTGAGCATCTGCTTTAATATATTCTCCGGAGCGCAGGCATAACCCAGCCTCCAGCCCGTCATAGCGAAGGCCTTTGAAAAGCCGTTGATATATACGGTCCTCTCCTTCATGCCCGGAAGTGAAGCAATGGAAACATGATCACCCTTATATGTAAGCTCTGAATAAATCTCATCGGTAAGCACAAAAAGATCGTGCTCTATCACAACACGCGCTATAGCCTCTATATCCTCCTGCTCCATAATGGCGCCGGTGGGATTGTTGGGGAAGGGCAGGATCAGGATCTTTGTCTTCTCTGTGACGGCATCCAGCAGTTCCTTTGCCGTGAGCCTGAAGCAGTTCTCCTCCTTAAGGTTGATCACGACCGGCTTACCGCCTGCGAGAATGGTGCAGGGGGTGTAGGAAACATAGGAAGGCTGCGGGATGATGACCTCATCACCCGGATCCAGCATCGCACGGAGCGCGATATCTATGGCTTCGGAGCCTCCGACCGTGACCATGACTTCGGAAGCGGGATCATAGGAAAGTGAGTATTTTCTTTTCAGATAATCCGATATAGCCTCCCTAAGCTCAAGAAGTCCGGTGTTTGAGGTATAATGAGTCTTTCCCTTCGTAAGGGAATATATCCCCTCATCCCTGATCCTCCAGGGCGTGTCAAAATCAGGCTCTCCAACTCCAAGGGAGATGGCGTCCTTCATGGTGGCGACGATATCAAAAAACTTCCTTATACCGGAAGGCTTTATGTCAACTATTGTCTTTGAAACAGGATCTCTCATAATCGTGATCAGAACGAGACCATTTCGCGCTCGTCCTCTTTTTCCTCCGTCATTATTATCCTGTGATCCTTATATCTTTTCAGGATGAAATTCGTTTTTGTGGAAAGCACGGACTCCATGGGTGAGAGCTTGTCAGAAACAAAGGAGGACACCTCCTTTAATGTCATTCCCTCTATCGTTACCATGAGGTCAAAGCCTCCGGAAATGAGATAAACAGAGTTCACCTCAGGATATTCATATATCATCTTGGCAACATTGTCAAAGCCCATTCCCCTCTGGGGCGTCACTCTGACCTCTATCAGTGCCGTTACCTTCTCAACACCAACCTTGTCCCAATTGATCATGGAATTGTAGCCGCAGATGATGTTCTCCTTTTCCATCCGGGATATCTCTTCTTCTACAGCGGCCTCATCCTCTCCTATAAGAACGGCGAGTTCCTTTGTTGAAACCCTCGCATTATCTTCAATGTAATCCAATATCTTTGTACGAAGTTCTTCCATTCCCTTTCCCCTTTCAAAGCTTGTGGAGCTCATCAACATCCGGAGGCGTCAGAAACCTCTCGCCGCCGTCGGTCCTTATGATACGCTTTTTTGTTTCATTTGTCCGTCCGATAAATGAGGCTTCTATACCTGCCTTTGAAAGCTCCTGCAAAAGCCCGTTACCGTCCCTGCACGAGATCAGCATGGAACCTGAGCTTATGAGCTTACAGGGATCAAGTCCGAAGACCTCCGCTATCTCTATGGTCTCCTGCCTCACCGGGATCCTCTTGATATCAACCTCACAGCCGACCCCCGAAGCTTCACACATCTCCCATAGCGCCCCGTATATACCGCCCTCCGTGATGTCATGCATCGAGGAAACACCGTACTTACAAGCTATAAGTCCCTCTTTTACAACGCTGATATCCTCGATGAAGCCCTGTGCCCGTTTGATAAGGCTCTGAGGAAGCCTCTTTGAAAGCTCCTTCTCATGCTCCGTGGCTATGATATATGTGCCCTCTATACCGATGGCCTTTGTGACTATAAGGTCTTCTCCGGGACGAGCGCCCCCTGTGGGCACAAATCTTTCCTTTTTTACCCGCCCTATTCCTGTAACAGAAAGAAGCGGTCTCACCACCGTGTCAGTGACCTCGGTGTGACCGCCTATTATCTCCATGTTCAAGAGTTCTGACTGCTCAGATACCTCTGTCATGAGAGCTGAAAGGAGC
>OMRF01000322.1 GCA_900313435.1 uncultured Lachnospiraceae bacterium
AACCATACTATGAAAGAGGCGATATATACAGGTATCCTCTTTCCCACATATGCCCCGAAATGGCTTCCCGAGAACTTTTTCACCTTTCCCATCCACTTGCTTATGGAAACAGGATAGAAGACATAATTCTTGAACCAGTTGCACATGGTGATATGCCATCTTCTCCAGTATTCCTTCAGGGATGTGGAAAAATAAGGACAGTTGAAGTTCTCCGGAACCTTGATCCCCATGACCTCAGCGACACCTATGGCTATATCTATTCCTCCGGTAAAGTCGGCGTAAAGCTCCGCTGTATATAGTATCAGAAGGAGAAAGGCGTATCCTCCGCTATATGTGCCCGTATCAGCTATGATAGTGGAAACGCCCTTGAACAGGCGATCCGCGATGACGAGCTTCTTGAAATACCCAAAGAGGATCCGGGTCAGACCATAGGAAACATTCTTCCACTCAAATCTGTGAGGAACAAAGAGCGTGTCCTTAAGCTCGGAGAATCGTGAGATCGGTCCCTGCACGGTAAGCGGAAAGAAGGAAATGAAGAGCGCAACCTTCAGGATATTCTTTTCGGCCTTCTCCGTGCCCCTCTTCACATCTATGAGATAACTCAAAGACTGCAGGGTATAGAAGGAGATCCCGAGCGGTACAAGGATATCGGCTCTCATTGTCCCGAGAGTCTTTACTGTGGCGAGTATGCCTATGTTTATGATGATACAGAAGGCCATGAAAAGAGAGGCCTTCTTTTTGGCCGAATCCTTCTTCGCCTTTTTTTCTTCCTTTGAGAGAGCCTTGCCCTCAGGAGATGAAAGGAGGTTTTTGCTGCTGTCTAAAGTTTTCCCTATGAAAAGCGAAAAAACATAGACCGTCACGGTGGTGACGCCTATGTATATCCCGCCCCAGGGTCCCGCCGAAAGATAAAAGAAGTAACTGGCTATAAGGAGCAGTACAATCTTTGCCTTTCCCGGCAGGACATAATAAAGGACAAATAGTATCAGCAGAAAGCCTATAAAGGCATACGAAGTGAAAAGCAATCAGGCATCCTCTTCCTGCTTCTTTTCTATCAGGGAATAGATCGCTTCTGCGGAATTGAAATTCTCGGGTACGATGTCAGAAGCATCAAGCGTTACATCAAAGGTATCCTGGATCTCGGTCACAAGCGTTACGATGTCAAAGGAATCAAGTATTCCCGAATCAATGAGCCCGTCCTCGGTTTCATAATCAACCTCGGGATGCAGACCGTTTAAGATTGACAACAGATCGTCCATTTTTAATCTCTCCTTTTTTATTTTTACATGTCTTGAAGTGATTTTCTGTCTATCTTACCGTTGGCCGTAAAGGGCAGTTTATCAAGCTTCACGGTACGGTTTGGCAGCATATATCTCGGAAGGTGTTCTTTTAAGAATAATACAACATCCTTTTCAGACGCATCTCCCTGGTAGAAAAGGCTGATCTTTCCCTTTTCCTTGTCATATGAAGCGGCGCTCATTCCTATGCCGTCATATTCGTCAGCTATGACCTCTATCTCCGAAAGCTCTATCCTGTGACCCATATGCTTGATCTGATAGTCCTTCCGGGAAATGAATATAAGCTCATTATTTTCATTCAGCCGTCCGAGATCTCCGGTCTTGTATATGAGCTCATGATATCTGTCGTTCAGAGGATTCTGGACAAAGACCTCATCGGTCCTCTGATAGTCATTGAAATAGCCCAGCGTAAGACACGTACCTCTGATGCAGATCTCCCCTGTTTCTCCTTTATCAACAAGCTTTCCGTCCTCTGAAAGCAGCATTATCTCGGTGTTTTTGAAGGGGCGTCCGATGGGGATCGGTTCATCGGGCTCAAAATGTCTCTCCCTGTCTACATGGAAGAAGCAACTCATCCCCGTAGCCTCGGTCGGACCGTACAGATTCGTAAAGGAAGCATTGGGAAGGGCATTTCTCCACAATTCAAACTGCTTGATGGGAAAGACCTCGCTTCCGAAGGCGATGTTCGTAAGATACTCGGGCACTACCTTTTCAAAGGTCTTCATGGATGAGATCATGGTAAGTGCCGAGACGACCCAGCATATCGTATTAATCTTATGCTCGTTCAGATATTCCACAAGCTTTATGGGAAAGCTGAAAAGGTTTCTGGGAATCAACCATGTGCACGCTCCGAATTTCAGCGTGGGATAAAGCTCCTTTAAGCATGCGTCAAAGTAAAGCGGGGTCTGGCTTCCGAATATGGTCTCACTTGAGAAATGAAGCTCCTCGGAAAGATTTTCCACATAATCTATGACCGACCTGTGGTTTGCAACGACCCCCTTCGGGATCCCGGTTGAGCCGGAGGTGAATACCACATAGATGGGATCGGTATCAAGCTGCCTTTCGCGGACAAGGGCAAGTGCCTTACTGTCTTCCCCTTCTTTTGAGATATCTTCATAAAGAAGTATCTCTCCGGAAAACTCACATTTTTCAACCTCCGGAAGTGTCTCTTTGTCCGTAAGGATGACCTTCGGAGAAAGATTCTTCAGTATCAGTCTGATACGAAAATCCGGCATCTCGGAATCTATCGGAACATAGAAATTTCCGGAATAGATGACTCCGAAGAAAGCCGTGACAGTCTCGGGCTTCTTTGGCATGAACACCACCACAGGCTCGTTTGAATAGCCCTTTTTGCAAAGCAGGCTTCCTATGGAGCGGCTCTCATCATAGACCTCCTTAAAGGTCATCTGCCTTTCGTCCGAGCAAAAAGACAACTTATCCGAACATGAAGCTATATTGTCTTCAAGATATGAAAGTACATTGGTTCGCTGCATTATCCTTCTCTTCTTTCAAAAAGAATCGATCTTTCCTTTTTCACGGGCTTTCCACAGGTCTCAAGGGAAACCTTCGAGAGAACCTCCATACAATCGATGAAGCCTCTTCCCAGATCATTGTCCCTCTTTATCACGGAAAGCTCCGTACAGCCAAGTATCACTGCCTCTGCGCCTTCTTTAAAAAGCGAGTCCGACACCTCAAAAAAAGCTTTAAGGTCAGCCTTCCTCCCTGTCTTCACGTCATCATAAATGAGGCTCATAACCTTTTTCTGCCCCGCTTCGTCCGGTGTTATATATTCTATGCCCTTTTTCTTCAGCCTCTCATAAAATATACCGCTCTTGACGCTCCCATCGGTCGCCATGACTCCTGCCTTCCGGACGCCGGCGTCGAAAAGCTGCCCCGCGGTCTCTTCTATCGCGTCTATAACGTGAACCTTAAGGCTCTCCTGCAGCCTGTCGTGAAAATAATGCGCAGTCATGCAGGGGATCGCGATACAGGAAACCCCTCTTGCCTGAAGAAAAAGCCCCATATCTATCATCCCGGGAACCGGGTCGTCTTCCGACTCGCCGAGGATGAAAGCTGTCCTGTCCGGAACCGAAGGGCAGGAGGCGATATACATGGAAAGGTGCTCCTGATCACATGAAGCTTCCGTCATATCAGTCACAAGTTCCATGAAATAAGCGCTTGCCATGGGTCCCATGCCGCCTATCACTCCAAGCGCCGGTTCATTCAGGAATAGTACACTTTTTTCCATATTATCTCCAAGCATATCGCAAGATATTGTACTCTCCTCATGCCTTTAAGTCAATCTCTTGTAGTGTTCGAAAATATATTGCTGCATAAGTCCGTTGAAGGGCGAGTATCTTTCAAGGTCAAACCCGTCCGGATAATGCTCAAGGAGAGCCCTTTTCATCCATACGTCAATCGGAAACACGTTCATCCTGTGAAATCCGAAAAGGGCGGTGCAGGAGGCCACCTTGATCCCGACTCCAAGGAAGGACTGCAAGGCCGAAAGCAGCTCTTCATCCGGCATTTTTGAAAGCTTCTTTGAAAGCTCCGGGTCCTGCTCGAAAGCTCTTGCAGCCTGAAGCACATAGGGGAGGCGGTAGCCAAGGCTGCAGCGCATGAGCACATCCTCAGTTATGTCCTTTGGCTTCGGAAAGGAAAAAACATCCTCGCCTTCGAAAGATCCAAGCATTTTTCCTGCTGCCCGGCATATGCTTTCCACGCAGGATGTGATAGCCGGGATATTCTTTCTCTGGGAGATGATAAATGAGATAAAGGTCTCAAAGGGCTCCTGGCAAAGTATTCGAAGTCCCTTTCCATTATCTGCCGCCGCCTTTAGAAACTCATCCTCTTTGTCTATCCCTTTCCTTATCCTTTCATAATCCTCGGAAGCGTCAAAATAAGTCTCCCAGAAAGATATGTCGCTCACTGAGGAATAAAGGATATTGATCTCCGTTTCCGATCTTTGCGAAAAAACAGCGAAGCGGTCATATGCCGGGACGAGAAACCTCCCGTCTCCGAGAGGTTTCCATCTGAAGCACTGGCCGCTTGCAGCTATCTTTGAAAGATCTATGGAATCAAGCTTTATTATCTCATCCATTGAGATGCCAGATTTCGTCGTTGTACTGCTTTATTGTACGGTCGGATGAGAAGAAGCCGGAGTTTGCGATATTGATGAG
>OMRF01000317.1 GCA_900313435.1 uncultured Lachnospiraceae bacterium
GTTACAAGATCCTCTACCGCCTGCTTGTGAAGATCGTAATAATCCGTTTCCTTCTCAAGCTCCCTTTCCCGGGCTCTCTTTTTCCTATGGGAAGACATCCTTATTCGTCACCCGAAAGCTCGATCTCGGTCATATCGCTTGACTCAACCGCGATCGAGGTGTTGATCATCTTCAGAAGCTTCTTGTAAATGGGAAGCGTTATAACGAGTGCAAGCCCCACAATAAGGAATAACATGTGGACATTCAGCATATTAAAGGCCCGACCGATATAATCCTCATAATTGATGGGGTTCACAGTCCTGTTCAGAGCCTCGGCAATTACGGACTGGTACATATAGTCGCAGATGATGACCGCAATGTTCATCGCAAAGAAGAGGATCAGCATGGGCTTATTCACGGGCTTTCTCTTCGGGAAGATATTGAGGTAGCATACAAGCGAAAGGAATGAAGCCAGCATAGTCACAAAGCCATATATTCCCATCCCGGGTCCGTTGATCCTGGCCGTGGTATGGGATATGTGTGTCAGATTCAGGGCATAGATGAGAAACGCTATGACAAAGACCACAAAGGCAATGTTGTGAGGCCGACGCTTCAGGGAAACAAGAAATTTCCTGATGAACTCCGGTCCTTTAAATGTCTTCTGTTTTTTCGCAGTTTTTTCAGTGCTCACGCCTTATCCCCTCCTCTAATCGCATTCGTCGTCTCCTTGTCAAAGAAATGACGCTTCACGAACCGGACCGAAAGGCCGTCACCCGGCTTGTAATCACACCAGCCCTTGAACTTTCCTGTCATCCTGACAGAAGAATTGCCAACATGTCCGTGAACAAGGGTATTCATTCCGAGATTCTCGTTGAGATTAACTGACATAGGGATATCGCCGTCCTCGTGAGGTTCGATATTCTCAGGGCGAACACCGAGTGTGACGGTCTTTCCCTCATAAGGAGCGAGCATCGCCTTTTCTTCGGGTAGTATCGCAGTAGAGAACTCGCCAGAAACAAGCTTCCCGTCGGAAACTCTTACATCAAATACATTCATGGGAGGAAGCCCAATGAAGCCGGCCACAAAAAGGTTCGCGGGTGAATCATAGAGTTCCAGAGGAGTACCTATCTGCTGAACATGTCCCATGGACATACATACTATCCTGTCGGCAAGGGTAAGCGCCTCAGTCTGATCATGGGTGACATACATCATGGTAGCTGAAAGCCTCTTATGAAGAAGAAGTATCTCTCTTCTTGTAGAGCCGCGGAGCTTCGCATCAAGGTTCGAAAGAGGCTCATCGAAAAGGAAGAGCTTCGGGGAACGTACTATGGAACGCCCCATTGCGACTCTCTGCCTCTGACCGCCGGAAAGCTGTGAAGGCTTCTTGTTGAGCTGCGGGGTAAGCCCCAGGATCTCTGCGGCAGCCAGAACCTTCTTGTGGATGACGTTCGGATCTTCCTTCCTGAGTGTGAGCGAAAAAGCCATATTCTCGTACACCGTCATGTGACCGTACAGAGCGTAGCTCTGGAAGACCATTGCCATATCACGATCCTTGGGAGGAGTCTTTGTGATATCCTTCCCGTCCATGATGAGGTGTCCCTTTGATATATCCTCAAGTCCGGCAACCATACGGAGAGTTGTTGATTTTCCGCAGCCGGAGGGTCCTACCAGGACGATCAGTTCACCGTCTTTGACATCCATATTGAAGTCAAAGACCGCCTGAACCTTGTTGTCATATATCTTGTCTATGTGCTGTAATGAGAGTTCAGCCATCTCACTGCTCCTTTGCTCACGCCTGACCTGCTAATTGTTCAACAGCCTTCTGATGATTCTCCAGAGATCTGCATTTTGAAAGCCCCACTATAGCCGCTATAACGCAGCAGAGTCCGGAAAGACCAAGGTAGATGCAGATCCTTATGAACTGCGCATTTTCCATTGCCATAACAGTCCCGCCGCCCTCGATAGTCACAGGGAAATGAAGAGCCTGCCAGGGATAGATGAAGATCCTTACGAACTGGAAGAGACCTATGAAAAGCAGTACAAAATGATAACCCCGGATATAATTCTTCACTCCTTCCGAGCAAAGGAACACTATGAGGAGGAACAGCAGGTTGTAGATGATCGAGATCGCTATCCTGATATTGTAATAATACTGCCCTCTCTCGGGATGTCCGACATCCGATGAATAAAGCGAAATGAAATATAAAACATCAAGCGCCAGTGCCAGAAGAGCAAGACCGGAAGAAAGCTTGTTCTTCGTAAAACGCATCCTGTCCTTTTTGACGAACGCGTCATCCATATTTTCAACAGATACCGAGGCTGTGACCTCTTTTCCGAGCTTACTCACGATGCCGCCCCCTTTCCTTCTTCGATCAGATCCTTTTCCTGCTTCATCAGTGAGAACTTCCAGATCATGATGATCAGCATGAATGCGTTACATATGAGCGCAAATGCGAAAACACCGATCCTCACGTCAAACCAGAAGGTCGACTCTGTATAATACGAGCCTCTTTGTTCGGCAAAGGCCTTGAACGCGTCAAAATCCACCGTTGTGAGAAACTGTATCTTATATGCCGCTATTTTTCCGTTTGCCCAGAAGAATACTGCGACATTCGCCACAAGGTTCGCCGCGACTGCGACCACGTTCCCGACATAATAACGTCTTCTCACATGCGTGCTCGTGATAAAGAGCAGGAGTGCTATGATGATGAGCATCAGCCCGAGATGCAGGAAGGTCTTGTTGAAGGGCTGCATATCATAGAATATGAGCGAACCCGGGATAGGATTCCTGTCCGCGTTCTGGGGATCCCTGATCGTATAATAGAATGACTCATAGAGGTCCGTCATTATCCCGAGAGAATACAGGAATACAACAACGCTCGATATCAACACAAGAAAGCATGCTATCTTCTGCATTACCATCTCTTTTTTGTACATCATGACCCCCTGTCACTATCGAAAATCCTTCGTCAGACAATCCTTAGAACTATCTAAGGGAATACCCGGACGGGTGATGAAGCCCGCCCGGGTCAAAAATCAGTGATTATTTAAGCGTCTTGTAGAAGTTCTGAAGCTCTTCCCAAGCCTGCTCCTTGATCTGAAGGTAAGAAGCACCCTGATAATCATTCTTTACTGTGTCAGCTCCTGAGAAGCCTTCAGCAGAGCCCTTTGCGATGAGGTCAACAAGTACGTTCACCTGATCGTCACCCTTTGAGGTTGAGAACTGCTTTGTAAGGTTCGTGTAGGAGTTGATCTGATCGTTGTCAGCCTTCGTTGTAGGAAGGACTGTAGGTACTGAGGTGTACCAGGAGTTGCTTGCAAGCGCGAGCTCCGGATGCTTGATGGTACCAAGAGCGATAGCGTTTGAAATGTAGCCTGCGCCCTCTCTTCCGACCTCAGTGGTGCACTGATACTCAAATGCCTGGCTCTTCATGAAGGAAAGGGTTGATCCAAGATACATACGTGCGTAGTTCGTGTAGTTGCCCTTTGCCTTCTCCCAAAGCTCAGCACGTGTAGCGTCAGCGATAACAGGCATATCTTCGCCGTTGAACTTGAAGGTCTCGCCCTTCTTGATGAATGCATCGGGACCGTAGGACATAAGGATGATGCCCTCAGGTGAGTATGCGTAATCGATGAGCTTCAGGCAGGCATTAAGCTTGTTTGTATCTGATCCTACGCCGGCCTTTGAAATTCCCCATCCATCAGTCTTAACTGATCTCCAGGACTCGGTAAATCTCATATAGGTCTCGCTCTTTCCGTCATTCCATTTTGATACGGGAACCATTACTGCCATATACTTCTCACCGGGCTTAAGTGTCTTTGAATCCTCAGGCTGGTTGTAGATGGTCTGTGTCTGGTTGTAATCATAGTGCATGAAACCAAGTTCGTTCTCGAGATACTTCTTTGTATTCTCTTCCTGATTGTTTACGAATGCTTCGGAGATAAGACCTTCCTTTACCATGTCATTCATCTTCTTGAGAGCATCATATGTAGCCTGCTCCTGACGAGCGTCATGAAGCTTTCCGTCATTTCCTACATAGAGGTAATCCTGACGGGACTCAAGGCCTCTTACACCGAAGAGAACGCCTGCGAAACGGAACATATCAGACCTTCTTGCAAGGTTGTTTTCCTCACGTGTAAAGACACCCTGTATCTTGTCTGTTCCGTTGAGGGTCTGAGCATTTGAAACCACGCAACGAAGGAGAGCTACGAGTTCATCCACATCCCATGCAGCGTTCTGGCCGCAGAAGAGATCCGAACGGGTCGTTCCGTAGTAGTTGTTGTAAGTCTTGTCGATGTATTCACGAAGCATATTAACGGCATCAACACCGCTCATAGCGCCCTTTGCATTCATCTTCTCAACGATGTTTCCGTATGCGCCGTAATCCTTCGTAACCTTCTCTGTGGACTTTCCGTCCTTCTTTACGACATCGATATCAACCTTGCCGGATGTAGGCATGAAAGGCTGATATACGGGAGCTGCAGTTGTTCCCGAAGCAGCTGCGGTGAACTGTCCGTCGCCGTCGAGAAGCTTTGCAACCATGTCAGTCCTCATAAGGGGCATCTTCTCGATATCGTTAACACCGTCGAAGTAAGGTGAGAAGTAGATAGCGCCTGTTGAAACATTTCCTGTGATGGAGAGACGAACGATGGGGTTCTTCTCAAGATAAGCCTTGAAGTTGGGCATCTTGTCAAGATACTCACCGATGTTTACGATGGAGCCCTGCTCACCGAATTCGGAAAGCTTTGCAGCGGTACCGGAAACCATATCAACGTCTCCGAGCTTTTCTTTCCAGTAATCAAACTCCTTGGTTGCGGAGTTGCCCTGATAAACACTTGTGAACTTCATTCCAAGCTTGTCCTGAAGCGCTACCCAGGTAGGCTTGAGGTCGCCTGAATTGTAGGTCTTCCCGTCTGCAAGGGTAACGCCCGCGCCTGCGGTCTCAGCGTCAAATACGATACCTGTCTTTGCGCTGTTGTAACCGGTAGCCATACGAAGCTCGGTTCCCTTTTCAAACTTCAGAAGATCCTCTGCCGGTGCAGCTGAAGATGAAGCTGCACTACTTGCCGGCTGTGCCGACGCACTGCTTGTGGGCTGCTGAATGCTGTTGCCGCATCCTGCCACAAATGCTACGGTCAAAAGTGATACAAGACCGAGCGAAAGTGCCTTTTTACCTTTTCTCATACAATTCCTCCTTAAGCATTTTTAAACCTTTATCTTCAACGGGTCGTCCCGTGAAAGATCATAAATGATATCAGATCACTCCTTGACACCGCCCACATTGGTACCCTTCGCAAAATACTTCTGAATGAAGGGATAGATGACCAGGATCGGGATGATTGAGCAGACGATCAGCGCATAGATTATGGAGTCAGGCGAATACACCTCGTTCCATCCGGCAGTGAACTCCGGATCCTGATACTGCTCCAGAAGCTCTCTTATGAAAACCTGCAGCGGCTTCTCGTAGCTGTTTGAGATCATCTGCCTCGCCCAGAAGTATCCGTTCCATCTTGATATCGCAAAGAACAGTGTGACCGTCGCAATAGTGGATTTCGTCATCGGGATATATACCGTCCGAAGAACCTGGAATTCCGTCGCGCCATCGACTATGGCCGCTTCCTCGATCTCCTGGGGCACCTCCTCAAAAGCGTTTCGAAGGAGGATGATGTTCATTGCCGCCATACCCATGGCTATGACCACGAGCCACTTGTCATCCCAGATGCCGA
>OMRF01000321.1 GCA_900313435.1 uncultured Lachnospiraceae bacterium
TATAATACAGATAAAATCAACGTTTGTCATTGAACCAGTGGTTTCATGGACCCCGTCCCGGGGGTCCCAAAAAAAGCCCGCGGCCATCCGATATTTCTACAATAAAAAAAGCCTGTACGGCGTTATGCCGTACAGGCGCAGCTCCTTACAGTGCCTGTGCTACTGCAGCTCTTACTTCTTTCATATCGATCGTCGGTTCAAATCTTGCTATGACATTTCCCTCACGGTCAATCAGGAATTTGGTAAAATTCCATCCGATATATGTCTTGTCACCATATTTTTTATTGTTTACGGCAGCAAATTTATTCAATGCCGCATTCTTAAGCCCCTTACCAAAACCATTAAACGGCTTTTCAGATGCAAGATAAGCAAAAAGCGGATCTGCTGTCTCTCCGTTGACATCAATCTTCGCAAACTGCGGGAACTCTGTTCCAAACTTAAGCGTACAGAACTCATGAATCTCATCGTCACTTCCCGGAGCCTGACCTGCAAACTGATTGCAGGGGAAATCAAGGATCTCAAAGCCATTATCTTTCATATCCTTATACATTTCCTCTAAAGGCTTATAGTGCGGAGTGAAACCACACCCTGTAGCTGTATTGACGATAAGGAGTACTTTACCTTTATAATCAGAAAGGCTTACTTCTGTCCCTTTTCTGTCTTTTACTACGAAATCATAGATCTTGCTCATATCTTGTTCCTCCTATCTTTGTTCAGATGTTATCGGTACTTCCTTTATTTCCAAGAAGTTCATATAAAAGCATATACAGTTCGCCAGCCTTATCTGCCGGAAGATCAATACAGCTTCCGACAGCTGCGGGAATATCCCTGGCTCTTTTCTGAAGCTGTTTTCCTTCTTCTGTCAGAGAAATGATGACTACTCTGTCATCAGCCTTGCTTCTTTCTCTGACCACATATCCCGCCTGCTCCATTTTCTTAAGAAGAGGAGAAAGTGTTCCGTTGTCCAGCATCAGGCGGTCACATATCTCTCCGACGGGGATCCCGTCATGCTCCCACAGTACCAGAAATACTATGTATTGAGTGTAGGTCAGTCCAAGCGGTTTCAAATGAGGTGTATACAGATTTGTGACCTTGCGGGCTGCAGCATAAAGAGGAAAACAGAGCTGATTATCCAGTTTCATGGCCTCATGGTAATCATGTGACATAGCGAACTCCTTTTATGTTTTATACAACTATGTTTTATCAAATATATTAGAGTCTGTCAAGGGTTATTTTTGCATTTCGCAGTACGCTTGTCGATGGACCCTCACCCCGTCCCGGGGTCCATTATGCCGACTGGCGCATTGCCAGTCTCTCATAATACATAAAAAACCGTCCGCATCATAAGAGCAGCCATAACCCTCCGCATAAATAATAAACGCTCTGTCCATTCCTCTATGATGCCGGAACAGGCAGCAGCAGTTTAATCCATAATCTTAAGCGGCTTCCAATTCAGATAATCCCCCGAAACCAGATGATATGTGACACCATTCATCTCCCCCTCGATACTGTCATGAAAGCGGCTCTCTCCATGGCAGTGAGCGTATACCACGATCTCTGCGCCGTATTCCTCGGCTATATCCGTAAAAATGCTTTTTTCTTCCAAAATGTCAGTAGGCGGATAATGCAGGAACATAATGAATTTTTTGTATCCTGCCGCGACAGCGTCATCAAAGGACTTACGAAGCCTAAACGATTCTCTCTCCACTAACTTCTTCGCGTGATCTTTCTTTTCCTCATCCCAGCCGATAATTCTCCCAAAATGGTCAAGGTAAAACGGACCCTCGAAGGTAAATCCCTTGGTTCCGACAAGGGCATAATCCTTGTAAGTCTCAAAAGAATCCTGAAGGAAGGTGAGCGCGGGACGAAATTGCTCATTCAGAGCCGCCGTCTTCTTAACATCCCAAAACATATCGTGATTCCCCCGGATCAATATTTTTCTCCCCGGAAGATCCGAAATATATTGCAGATCCTTCTCACATTCTTTCAGATTCCTGCCCCAGGAATGATCGCCAACGAGCACCAGCGTATCTTCGCTTCCGATCAGTTTTTCACAATTCCTTTGGAACTTAATTTCATGTTTCTTCCAAACCCTGTCATGAAGCTGATTTTGGGCTTTCAGCTCTGATTGGAAATGGAGATGCAGATCTCCAATAGCATATAAACTCATTACGTTGTCTTTTACCTTTTTCGTAATAATCTCTTAAGAAGTCCCGCTGCCATGATGTGAAAATATGGTTACCCTTTCTATTGCCTGTACTTCAGAAGCTCAGCCTGATATCCATCTCATGCCATTTCTCGCCGCCCCACTCCGAAGCAGACTCTCCCATATCATTGAACCCGAACTTCTTGTACATTTTCACCTTGTCCGGAAGGCAGGTCAGAACAAGCCTTTTCCTCCCGCGTTCCCGCTCCCTGCGGCAATAGTTGTACACAAGTTCCCGGGCAAGTCCCATCTTGCGGTATTCCGGCAATACATCCAATCCAAGAAGCATAATATTTTTTCCATCCGGGTCATGTGTACCGGCATCTGTAAAAAATTCATCTTTAAACCGGTATTCATTTGTAGCAATTCCATTCAGAAATCCGGCTATCTTTCCGTTATTTTCACAATCCCTGGCAACAAGGAAGAGATCTGATGCTACATCTATCCGCTCTTTCATATGCTGTGGCGTGCAGGCCTCATTTGCCGGAAAACATATCTGTTCGATCTCTGCCGCTTCCTCTGCAAATTCCGGGCTGACAGGCTCAAATTCAAACCGCTCATAAAGCCCAAAATCAGCAACACCCAATGTTCCAAGTATTTCCCTTGCCTTCGCTCGTCCCTTTTCAGTCAGATAGGCGTATTTGTAACTGCCACCACGCCTATTCTTGGGGTTAATGATCAGATCCTCCATATCGAGCCTGGCTATGGCATCAAAGTCATAATTCTTCCATGCCATTTCATTAAAAGGAATGCCCTCCCTGTCATTAAATCGGGTGAGATATATTAGTGCCAGTATCAAGTCATCTATGGCTTCTTCCCGTGTTCCCATTATTTCGTTCTCCTGTCAAAAATTGAGTTAATTGTTTTCAATCCTCTCCCACAAGATGCACAGTCATATAGTCATGACCTGTTGCCGGAAGAAACTTTTCTATAACATCCGCAGTCTTCATCTTAAGGCTCGAAGTGCATACACATGGATGGAATCCGAGATCCTCTCCCTTAAGCACATCTTCA
>OMRF01000316.1 GCA_900313435.1 uncultured Lachnospiraceae bacterium
ATCGGCTGCAAGGATGTGATCGGCAAACAGGATAACGAAAGCGCCCAGAAGGTATTTGACAGATTGATGGGCAAGGATATCAGATAATATGGCTTCTGATTAAGATTAATTAATGATACCCGTACCTGTATAAGGAAAGAACCTGGCAGATACGGGTATTGTTACATTATTATTTTCTTATGACGACATTATCATGAATTACACATATATAGTTGAATGCGCAGACGGCTCGCTCTACTGCGGATGGACAAATGATCTTGAGAAACGAATCGCAGACCACAACGATGGAAAAGGCGGGAAATATACAAGATCACGACTTCCCGTAAAGCTTGTATATTTTGAGGAATTTGAGACTAAGGAAGAGGCCATGAGCAGGGAGTGGCATATTAAGGAATTGTCAAGGGAAGAGAAGCTGAAACTCATTAAGAATAAGTCATGGGAATAGTTGAATTATTGCTACTGGCGGTGGGGCTTTCGATGGATGCCTTTGCCGTATCGATATGCAAGGGCCTCGAGACAAAAAGCATCACCTTTAAAGAGTGTATCATCTGCGGCATATGGTTTGGGGGATTTCAGGGCCTTATGCCGCTTGTCGGTTTTTTGCTGGGGACAGGCTTTGAAAAGATAATCAACATGATCGCGCCCTGGCTTGCGTTTATACTTCTGGCGATCATTGGCATAAATATGCTTAGGGAAGCCTTCTCGAAAAAAGAGGAAGAGACCAGGCCGGGATTTGGTTTTAAGACCATGTTCATAATGGCGATCGCAACGTCGATCGATGCTCTGGCGGTCGGGATCACTTTTGTTGCCGTGCCGGTAAATATATTTGCTGCGTCGGCATTTGTAAATGCGATAGTTGGCTGTATCATCATCGCAATAACAACGTTCATCCTTTCGACCATCGGCGTTCGCATCGGAAGTGTTTTCGGCGCGCGATACAGAAAAGGCGCACAAGCTGTCGGTGGTATTGTGCTTATTATTATCGGAGTAAAGATCCTCCTGGATCATTTCGGAGTGTTCGGGTGATTTTGGACCCCCGGGACAGTCCCGGGGGTCCAAAACCGGAGGAAGGATTGAATATGAAAACAAGAGAAGAAGCGCTTAAATACGGACTATCATTTCCGAACACCTATCAGGATGCTCCGTTTCATGATCCAAACTGGCAGCTTGTCAGGTACAAAGGAAATAATAAGGCGTTCCTGTGGACTTATGAGCGGGATGGATATATCAATCTGAATGTGAAGGTGGAACCGGATAAAGCTTTTCTTTGGCGTGATATGTATGAGTCGGTCATTCCGGGATATCACCAGAACAAAGAGCATTGGAACACCATTATTCTGGACGGAAGTGTTTCGGATGATGATGTTAAGGTGATGATAGCGGAAAGCTATGACCTGATCTCGGATAGTCCGTCTAAGAGGATCTATGAGGCGGTGAAGCTGATCCCCAAAGGCTGCGTTGCCACTTACGCGCAGGTTGCAGAGAAAGCAGGCGATCGAAAGATGGCAAGAGCTGTTGGGAATGCGCTTCATAAAAATCCCGATCCTTCCACGATACCCTGTCATCGTGTAGTAAACGCAAAGGGTGAACTTGCCGGAGAGTATGCTTTCGGCGGCGCATGGCAGCAGGCAAAGCTTCTTGAAGCCGAGGGAGTGGAAGTTAATGATGGCAAGGTGGACCTTACCAGATTTCAGTGGAGCGGTGAACGGTAATTTTTTTTAAGATGTGAGAGAATGGAAATAATACGGGCTGAAAAAACAGCACAGCAGGCAGGCGCATATTATGTCCGGATCCAGGCGATGGCAAGAAAACACCACATATCGCTGGATCATGAATTTGACGAACATGATACGCCGGATACAAAATATATCGTACTGGTAGATGACTACCTGCCTGTTGCAACGTGCCGTCTTTATCCTATCGATAATGAAAGCATCATGCTTGGACGGATCGTGGTATTGCCGGAGTACAGGGGAAAAGGGATCGGCCGCACGGCGGTGGCGGAAGCCGAGAAATGGGCAAAAGAAATGGGGTATAAAAAAGCTGTTCTTGAGAGCAGAGAGGGTAAGGAAGGTTTTTATCAGAAGATGGGATATGTTGCTGATTACAGTAATGTCATACACGGAGAAACCTTCACCTGCGTTCATATGGAAAAGGTGATCGGGTGAAATGAACATAGTATTGCTTGAACCTGAAATACCGGCCAATACCGGCAATATCGGAAGGACTTGTGTGGCGACAGGAACGACGCTTCACCTGATCGAGCCGTTGGGATTTCATCTGAATGAGAAAAATATAAAAAGATCCGGAATGGATTACTGGAAGCAGGTAGATGTGCGGCGTTACGCCGATTATCAGGACTTCCGTGAAAAAGAAAATCCCAAGCGGATATTTATGGCTACGACGAAGGCACATCAGTTGTATACGGATGTGAGATATGAGCCGGATGATTACATCATGTTCGGAAAGGAGAGCGCTGGGATTCCCGAGGAGATACTTGTCGAAAATGAGAGCACCTGCATCCGTATCCCGATGTTTGATGATATCAGATCGCTCAATCTTTCCAACAGCGTTGCGATAGTGTTATACGAAGCGCTCCGGCAGCAGGGCTTTGCAGAGATGCAGCAGTATGGGGAGCTCCACAGGCTTGAGTGGAAAAGATAAAAAGGACCTTCTTTTGGACCCCCGGGACTGTCCCGGGGGTCCAAAATGGCCGGGGAGAGGTAAGAATGTGAATTGACAACCATGAAGGCATAGTTTAAAGTTTTTACGGTATTCTGTCTTATTTTAGAACAGAAAGAGCAAGTTAAGGAGGACGGTTTATGAGAACTTATCTGGTCACAGGCGGTGCGGGCTTTATCGGATCCAATTATATTCATTATATGTTCCGCAAGTACGACAACGAGATACGCATTATAAATGTTGATGCGCTCACCTATGCGGGAAACCTCGAGAACCTTGAGGACATTAAGGATCGCGATAATTACACCTTTGTGAAGGCGGACATCACCGACAAGGCTGCGATAGAAAAGATCTTCGCTGAAAATGACATCGACCGCGTCGTGCATTTTGCTGCAGAGAGTCATGTAGACCGCTCCATTAAGAATCCGGAGGTCTTCGTACATACAAACGTCATCGGTACGGCCGTGATGCTGAATGCCGCAAAGGCCGCGTGGGAGAACCCCGACGGTACTTTTAAAGAGGGCAAGAAGTTCCTCCATGTATCAACGGATGAAGTTTACGGATCGCTCCCCGATGACGGCAAGAGCTATTTCTATGAGACTACACCGTATTCACCCCACAGCCCGTATTCCGCAAGCAAGGCCGGCTCAGACCTTCTTGTCAAGGCCTACATGGACACCTATCACTTCCCGGCGAATATCACGAACACGTCAAATAATTACGGTCCTTATCAGTTCCCCGAGAA
>OMRF01000315.1 GCA_900313435.1 uncultured Lachnospiraceae bacterium
ATGAGCTTTAGCTCCGTCTCTTGGCATTCACAGACCTCGACTTTATAAATGAACACTGTTTACTTTAAGAGAATATAACACATTTTTTTCATTTGTCAAGACTTGTCAGCATCCCACTTTGCTGACTAACTCCCCTATGCCTTTAATGCTGCATTTCACAATATCTCCGGGCTGTAAAAACTTTGGAGGTTTAAATCCCATTCCGACTCCCCCGGGAGTTCCTGTTGCAATAACAGTTCCGGCTTTCAAGGTCATCCCCTGTGACAATTCCGAAATTGCTTCTTCCACTGTTGTTATCATGCGGGAAGTATTACTGCTCTGCCTTTTTTCGTTATTAACAAAGCATTCAATACTAAGATCATGAGCATCGCTGATTTCATCTTTAGTAACAATACAGGGCCCCATTGGGGTGTAACCGTCAAGACTTTTCCCTCTATACCACTGTTGATGCTTAAACTGCAGATTTCTTGCACTCACATCATTGATCATAGTGTAGCCAAAAATATGATCAGACGCCTCTTCTGCAGATACCCGGAAAGCATCTTTCTTCAGAACAACCCCGAGCTCTGCTTCATAATCCAGACTGTCTACAAAATCATAAACCGGAATAATACCATCGGGATCATTACACCTGTTCACACGCTTGGAAAAATAAACAGCGTCCTGCTTATTCGTAAAATCATGCACATCTATCGTTTCATCTATGTGTTCCTTATAATTTACCCCAAGACATATGATATCCTGCATTGGAACAGGAATCGGCGCTAAAATCCTGTAATCATCTAATGCATTACCAGAGCTGACACCCTTTTCTATTGCGTCTTTAAGCCCATCAAATCTTTTGATGAACTCATTCATATCTGATACTTTAATTCCTATAGAATCAAGTGTCACAAGCTTTTTATCCGTATTTTCTACTGCCACGTATTCTTTACCATTTAAATCAACCGTATAGAATCTCATAGCCTTCTCCCTTATACTGCCATTTCCATAAATTCATCGATGGCTTTCAGCACTGGCTCCGCATATTTCTTTCCGCCAAACAGCCACTGCTCATGCTGCATATCAAATTCTCTTATATCCGGGTTGTGGAAATACTTCTTATATCGCTTTAAGTACTTTTCACCCATCTTCTTTGCATAAATAAAATGCTCTTTGGTGTGTTCTATATTGATATCATCTTCAAGATGTGTCAAGAGGTCGGTGTAAAATTCGTTTTTTATGGATTGGGGATTAAATTGGGAAAAGCAGTTTATGAACTTCTCTGCTGCCTCATCACTCATCGAGAAAAAACTCTTTAGTTTTTCCTTGGCTTTGTTTCTTTTCTTCTCACCTTTCGTAAAGCTTGTAAGAAGAGGCACCACAAGTAATGACTGGAGTTTTGCGGATATCTTCCCGCTCTGATCTAAATCCGGACTGCCAAAAATAGCATGATCTATATGCACGTTCTTCCTCATAACAAACTGTCCCACAAAACTGGACCCAAGAGAAGATCCGATCGCGCCATCAAGCCTGCCGCCATGATGCTCCTTTATATACTTCTCAATTTTCCCGGTAACAGTTATCATATCCGGGAAGATATCATCGCTTCCATCGAATCCATCGTAGTTCACACATATCAGGTGATATTTCTCAGAAAGGTCCGGTAGGACCGTTCCAAAATTTGTCTGCCAATTACAGCAGGTTCCGGGCAGTAACATCAAAGTCTTACCGGACATATTACCCATTTCTTCAAACTGCATTTTCAAACTCCCTGTTGTGTCGTGCTTCTGATCAGATCCACCATCTTATTCCAGCCTTCCCTGGCTTCTTTCACTACTGGAAAAGCAGGATAACAGTGGAACATTCCCTCACCTACGATCATTTCGTAATCTACGCCATATTTCTGCATTACTTTCTCAAAAGATGGCGCACAGGCATAGAGGGTCTCATCAGAGCCGTAAATAAAGGTTACTCTGGGGCAGTTCGTAAAATCAGCTTTCTGAAGCCATATCATATACTCCGGAACTGACATATCCCCATGTCTCATGATATCTACGGCAGTTTTCATGTAACTTGCGGGGATTGCCAGATCCTTCTTATCAAGCTCCAGCATCCTCTCCCACTCTTCATCTGTTTCAACACAGGTTCCGGGCGAAATGGCAAGAATGTAACCGGGCAACGGTGTATCATCATGCCCGGCATTGATGTACGGAACAATCCCCAGCGCAAGGTTCCCTCCTGATGATGTTCCAAGAACTGAGATATTCTCTGCCTCATAGTCCTTTAACATCCCTTTATAGGTCTCATGGATCATTTTGTAAGCTGTAGTAAGTGGATAATCTGTACAAAGAGGGTAATAAGGCACGTACACATCCACACCTGCTTCCCTCGCAAAACGCAGTGCTTTCTTAACAGAGTCCGGTCTTGGACCCATTACCATTCCGCCACCAATGATGAAGAGATTAGCATGAGATACCTTTGCTTTATGCTTCATCCTGATCACAGTAAATCCCATAACCTTGATCCGATCTATGTCAAACTCAGGATCTTTAAGCTCCGGTATATGGTTCTTTGCGTTTTCCTTTTTCTTTGCCGCAACGATCTCCTCAGCAGTTTTCCCTTGCCACATCTTCTTTAGGCCTAACGCCTTTACTACTCGCTTAAGGATCTCATATTTAATGCTCATAGTTCCTACTTTCTGCACTGGAATACCGCAATACTCTCAACGTTCGATACGTTAACATCACTGTACATTCCGACGAGTCTCTTCTCCAGTGACTCCACAGTTTCAAACGGTCTTGTAAAGAATCCTTTTTTTATATAAAACCTGGCTATCATCTTATCGGTATGTTTATTTGCGCCTTCAACATAAAAACACCCGGTAAAGATCCCACCCGGTTTAAGAACTCTGAAAGTCTCCTTATAAGCTGCTTCCTTATCCGGGAATGCATGAAAACCGTTCAACGAAACAACCGCATCAAATGTACTGTCTTCAAAAGGAAGATTACCCACGTCACCTTGCTTAAATATTATGTTTTTTATCCCCATTTCATCGGCTCTCTGAGAGGCAGACGCCATCATGTTTTCCGAATAATCAAGGCATGTGATGTCAGCGTTCGTAAGCGTTTTCCATACCGGCATTGAGAGGACACCGGTGCCAACCGGAACCTCAAGCAGTTTCCCTGAAAAGTCCGAAGGGATCATCTCAAAAGCTCTCGCCTGATATTCCAGCGCATCCTCTCTGTTCATGTTCCATACAAGCTTTGTGACTAACCTGCCCATAAAGGTACTGCAGGTCATCATCCCGTCATAAAAACTGTGAGCCTTTCCCAGGCTCTTATATGCACTCTTTATCTCAGTTTTTCTGTCTGACATTTCTGCCTCCTACACGTTTTTTAAAACAATGAACATATCCAGGCCGCAAGAGCTGATGCTGCCGGGAATATTACCAAAAGCTTCAGCAGC
>OMRF01000389.1 GCA_900313435.1 uncultured Lachnospiraceae bacterium
AGGGAATTCATCTCCGGAAACCGCTGTGAGCGCGGTCTCGGGCTTCCGAAGAAAAAGAGTGATATTCCCAATCTCTACGAATACAAGAACAAGCGCCTATTTAATTACAAGCCCTACGCCCCTCTTTCCGATGAGCTTGCGGTCCGCGGTACCGTCGGGCTTCCGAGGGTTCTCAATATGTATGAGAACTTTCCCTTCTGGGCAACCTTCTTTAAAGAGCTTGCTTTCAAGGTTGTCCTCTCACCCCGTTCATCAAGAAAGGTCTATGACCTGGGGATAGAGTCCATTCCATCCGAAAGTGCCTGCTATCCGGCGAAGATCACCCACGGACATATAGAATGGCTCATTTCAAAGGGCGTGGATTTCATATTCTATCCCTGTATCCCCTACGAGCGAAACGAATTCAAGGATTCAAACAACCACTACAACTGTCCTGTCGTCACGAGCTACGCTGAGAATATCAAAAATAATGTTGATGCCATAACCAGAGGAGATGTGAGATTTCTTAATCCCTTTATGGCCTTCTCTTCTGAAAAGGTGCTTACAGCCCAGTTGATCAAGGTCTTTAAAAAGGAATTTCCGGATATTACCGAAGCAGAGGTCAAAAAAGCCTCCCATCTTGCCTGGACTGAACTTGAGACCTACAGGAGAGATGTTTCAAAAAAAGGCGAAGAGACCATCGAATGGCTGAAGAAGACAGGAAATCACGGGATCGTGATCTGCGGAAGGCCCTATCATATCGATCCCGAGATAAATCACGGTATCCCTGAGCTCATCACAGGTTTTGGAATGGCTGTCCTCACCGAGGACTCTGTATCCCATCTCGGAAATATCGAGCGGCCTTTGATAGTCCTTGACCAGTGGATGTATCACACCAGGATGTACGCTGCCGCAGAATACGTCTCCCGCCATGATTTCCTTGATGTTGTCGAGCTGAACTCCTTTGGCTGCGGCGTTGATGCCGTGGCGACGGATGCCGTTTCAGATATCATAACCCACTCCGGAAAGATCTATACCTGCCTAAAGATTGATGAAGTGAACAATCTCGGCGCAGCGAGGATCAGGATCAGATCTCTGATCGCGGCTCTCAAGGTTCGTGCTAAGCTTCAAAAAAAGCCCGAGAAAACGCCGTCTTCCTACAATCGCGCCGTATTTACAAAGGAGATGAAAAAGAATTTCACCATCCTTGCCCCCGAAATGTCGCCAATTCACTTCGACGTGGTCGCTCCCGCCTTTCACGCGGCAGGATATAATCTCGTTATTCCCGACATACCAAGAAATGACTGCATTGACTATGGTCTCAAGTACGTGAACAATGATGCCTGCTATCCCTCCCTGATGATAGTCGGACAGTTCATGGCGGCCATAGATTCGGGAAAATATGACATGAATAATACCGCCCTCCTTATAACACAGACAGGCGGCGGTTGCCGTGCCTCAAACTATGTAGGCTTCATAAGGCGCGCCTTAAACAAAGCAGGCTATGGAGACAGGATCCCGGTCGTATCCTTAAATACTCTGGGGATCGAAAAAAACCCCGGGTTCTCCATCTCTCCGGCCCTGATACAACATGGACTCTACGCCCTGATCTTCGGGGATATATTTATGAGATGCGTAAACCGTATCCGTCCCTATGAAAAAGAAAAGGGGTCTACTAATGCCCTTCATGAAAAATGGAAGGAAAAGGTCCTTTCATTTGTGACTTCGGACGGAGTCCTCTCAGCCAAAAAATTCAAGGAGATGTGCCGCGATATAATAAACGATTTTGACAATCTTCCCATAACAGATGAAAAGAAGCCCCGGGTAGGTATCGTCGGGGAGATACTTGTCAAATTCCTGCCGGCGGCAAACAACCATCTTTCCGAGCTTCTCGAAGCGGAGGGCGCTGAAGCCGTGGTACCTGATCTTACGGATTTCCTTCTCTACTGCTTCTACAACGAAAACTTCAAGAACGAAAACCTCGGTACTCCGAAAAAAAGCAGGATCATGTCAAATGCCATCATTGCCTTCTTTGAGCATCTCCGCGGAGCCGCAAGAAAGGCCTTCAATGAGAGCAAACGCTTTTCCGCTCCCGCAAGG